>JAIOTT010000098.1 GCA_021106655.1 Bacteroidales bacterium | reverse complement strand
TAAGTATATTTCCCGTCCTGCAGATATTATCTGTAGGATCGGCGATCGCTGCTGTCAGGTATTTTTATATAGCATCAATATGATTGTTTTACCTTGCTGGCCTTGGGTTTGATAATATTTATAATAGCAAATCCAGAGCTATAATGAGAGTTTTTGTAATTATACTTTCTGTTATCATCCTAATTGTTTTTTGTGTTATTACATTTGAGAGGACCCAGATATGGAAGACCAGGGGAACTTTCTGGGGGGATGTAGCCATGAAAAATCCCAATCTTGAACTACCTTATCTTAACAGGGGAATTTATTATATGACAATTGAAGATAAGGATGCTGCTCTGGCAGATTTTAGTAAGGCACTTAAGATCTTTCCTGATTATCAGGATGCCTTAAAGCAAAGGTATCATTTGTTAATTAGTAAGGGACTATATAATGATGCTTTGAACGATTTAACCCGATTGATAAGGCTTGATCCGAGTAATGTTGCAGCACATTATATGATGGGGGAGATATATGGGAAATACCTGAATGATCCGGACAATGCACTGATATACCTGAATAAAGCTTTTAAGCTTAACCCTGAGGATTTTTCTGTTTTGAGTAATTTGGGTATAGTTTATGCAATGAAGGGTGATGTTACTAATGCAATAAAATATTTTAACTTTGCAGAGGAGTTACAACCCAATGATGCAAACCTATTATTAAATCTGTCGATTTTATACGGAAATATAGGGGATATACAAAAAGCTGAAGAATACCGGAAAAAGGCAGAATTAGCTAAATAATATGAAATGTATACTCTGATCATATTTTTCTTTTCTTTGTTATTATGCATGAATTCGGGAGGAGATGCTTATATGGCGGCAAGAAAAAAAATGGTTGAACAGCAGATTGAACGACGTGGTGTTCGCGACACTGCAACATTACGGTCAATGCTTGCTGTTCCCCGACATTTATTTGTACCATTAAGCTCCATGAAAAGTGCATATGAAGACCGGCCTTTATCAATTGGTTACGGACAAACTATTTCTCAACCATATATTGTGGCATATATGACTGAGGCGATAAATCCTTCCAGCTGTAAAAAAGTATTGGAAATAGGAACAGGTTCAGGTTATCAGGCCGCTGTTCTGGCTGAGATTATTGATGAAGTTTATACTGTTGAGATCGTTAAAGAACTGGGGGAGAGAGCAAAAAAAACTTTAAAAGAGTTGAATTATGATAATGTTTTTGTAAAGATAGGAGATGGTTATATTGGTTGGGAAGAACATGCTCCCTATGATGCAATTGTTGTTACAGCTGCTCCTGATAAAATTCCACCACCCTTGATCGAACAGCTTAAGGATGGTGGTAAGATGATAATACCTGTTGGCTCTCCATACAATATTCAGCATCTGACCCTTGTTGAAAAATCAAATGGAAAGATCAAATCAAAAAGAAAACTACCTGTTCGTTTTGTTCCTTTTACAGGAGATCAAAAGAATGATTGACTTTTTGTTCTCCCTACTCAACTACGAATCAACTAATTACTATATCTAGTTTTCCTCAAGAATATAATCGTCGTATTCGATTTCAAAACGAAGTTTATGTTTAGCTTCTTCCTGAGCTAAGGAGAGGAATATTTGTTGTAAACTTGTATTAGGTGCAATTGCCGATAAGTCAGAATATAATTTAAAGGCAGATTTTTCTCTTTTCATTGCAAGTATCAGAGCTTCTCTATAGGTCATGTCAGGTGTGATATCAACCTTTACAATATAATCTCCAATTTTTAAGTCAGTTACTTTTTCATCTTTAAATTCAAAAGCTTCAGTTTCTTTGATCTTTAACAATCGTGCTTTGTGGCCTTTTTCTTCCTTGGCAAATTGTTCAAAAACTTCACTCATTGCTTCATTTTCGGAGTTGTTTGCCAGCTTAGTGTAAAAATCAACTGCATTTTGCTCAGCGTTTATAGCAAAATCCAGAATGTCGTTTATTGTTTTAAATTCTTTCATGATTAAGGTTTAATTTTATTTATTTAATTTTTTCATTCAGTGTTTCTTGCATATTTTTCAGATATTCTTCAGTCGGTATGAACTTTACCTTAAAAGTATCTATTATTTCAAATCCGGAATTTTCAAAGTATTCAGTGATTTTCGGAATACTTTTATCGCCCCATCCATAAGAACCAAAAGCGATAGCTTTTCGGTTTGAAGGAGCCAGACCCTGCAGATATGTTAGAAAAGCTGCGACGGTCGGTAAAATGTTTTTATTCAGAGTAGGGGAGCCAACACAGATATATTCAGCTGTTATAATTTCTGTCATTATATCCGACATATGATTGTGCTGAAGACTGATAACCGGTGCAATATAACCTTTGTCCTCAAATACTTCCTGAATTGCAAACGCCATCTTTTCAGTTGAATGCCACATTGTGTCGTAAATAATTATGGCTTTCTTCTCAGTAACACTGGATGCCCATTTTATATATTCTGAAAATATTTCTTTTACATATTTTCTCCATATAATTCCATGGCTGGGTGCAATTATCTCTATATCCAATGTTTTTGCAGCTTCAATTTCTTTTTGTACGGGTTTAGAATAGGGTAAAACTATATTTGCATAGTATTTCCTTGCTTCAAGCATTATTATATCGAGTGGGTACTCATCGTCAAATCTTGCAGATGAAGCAAGGTGCTGCCCGAATGAATCGTTAGAGAAAAGCAATTTTTCTTCAGGAACATAACAAATCATATTATCCGGCCAGTGAACCATAGGAGTTAACACAAATTCAAGGTTTCTTTTGCCAATATTTATTTTTTCTCCGGTTTCAACCACCTTGTATTTATAGCCCAGAAAATGATGTGCCTTAAGCCCTTTTTCTCCATTAGGGCACGTGATAATTGTTGCATCCGGAGCCAAGCCCATAATGTCGGGAATAGCACCTGAGTGGTCCATTTCAACATGATTGGAAACTATATAATCTATTTTTGAAGGATCAATAATATCTGATATCCTTTTTAACATTTCATCCTTCAGATTAGATTTAACAGTATCTATTAATGTTATTTTTTCATCAATTATCAGGTAGGCATTATATGTCGTGCCTCTCTGAGTAAGATATCCATGGAAATTGCGCAGATTCCAATCTATAGCACCGACCCAATAAATCCCTTCTTTAATTTTTTTTGCTTTCATAATTATTATACAACTAATTTAAGTTTTTGTAGCCAAACATATTATTGGCTTTTATCATCTTCGAAACATATTTTGGTACCATTTTTTCCCATTCAGAGTCATTTTTATGAATTTTCCTCAGGACTTCTTTTGAAAATATATGGAGATTTTTTTCATTAACGTTTTTTATTTCAACAATTTTTTTTGTGAGTATAAAATAATTTATTAAAGTTCTAATATCAGGACTTAAGTTCAAACCCTCCAAAGTTAATAATTCTTCTGAATTTCTTTTTTTTGCCGGATAAAGATATAATTTCAAGTTTTTCGGAAGTAACAAGCTGCTTGCTTCAAGTATTCCACCTCTAAGATGTGTATAGTAACGATCTTTCAAAACATCTTTCATGTTAATAATGCCTGCGACTAATCCAAGTTTAGAAATTTTAAACTGTGTAAAAAATGAAACTAGTTCGTAATGGTGTTGGAACCTTGAAACCATAACATTCATACCCATTCCGCTAAGAAGTTTAACTCTGTCTAGAAAATCACGCTCATCTAAAGCGCCTTTTTCATAGAGGTTATTAAGACTTAACTCGCAAAATATAAGAGTATTCTCTTTAGTGGATTTTGTGTCTTTTTTAAACAATGAGAAACCTGTTCTGATCATATCAAATCCGACGTAAGTAATAGGCCTGAAACTACCCCTCAGAAACAAAATATTTTTTTTATAGAAAATATCTGAAGCTTGTCCCATTTTCATATTTCTGTCGAACATTACAGCATTTGTCATCTTGTTTTTTACAAGCTGTACACCTAGTAGTCTGTTATCAATATAATCGAGCTGCGGGCCAGACATTGTAATCATATCCACCTCAACCTGATCGGTTGATATATAATCCATTATGGATTGAAGAAAATTATTTGGTTTATTGTAGTGGTAATAAGCACCATATATCAGGTTAACTCCTAATATTCCTAGAGTACGTTGCTGCAAGAAGTTATCCTGTTCATGCATGCGAACATGCATTATTATTTCATTGGGTTCCGACTTTGGCTCAAGCTGATATTTGATACCAATCCAGCCGTGTGGTTCATTATCCTTACGAAAATTTATTGCAGAAACTGTATTGGCAAAGGCGAAAAAGCATGTTTTCTCGCCCTTTTTATCATGCAACACCTCAGTAAGAGAATCGAATTCAACGCTGAGCATTTTTCTGAGACGTTGCTTACTAACATATCTTTTGTCATCAGAATGACCATAGATCTTATCGCTTAAAGCCATATCATATGCTGATATTGTTTTAGCGATAGTTCCTGAGGAGCCTCCGGCAATAAAAAATCTACGGGCAACTTCCTGACCTGCTCCAATTTCAGCAATAGTGCCAAAAATATCTGGCTCAAGATTAATTTTTAGAGCCTTATGCCTGGGGCTCTCACCAGTTAATTCCATTTTTGTTATAGATTAAGATATATTAGTTGCTTAACAAGTCAAACTTACCAATATATTGTTTAAATCAGATGTTGTCGAAATTCAGTTCTCGTATTGTTGTTTTAATTCGTAATTCGTAATTCGTAATTGATTTAGTCATTTAGATAATTCATTTTCTTTATTGCGACTAATACGATTCTGTATGCTACAAAAATCAATACAGGCCAGCTTAAAAACCACATTATTGCTTCAGAATAATTCATGATAATAAATTGTTAAATTAATACTTGTGTTCTGTTAATTCCATCTCTTCTTTAGTAATTTGCTTTTTGTTGATTGACCTCCAGGCATACCATATGTAAGCAATAACAAATGGAATCATGATAGAAACATAACTCATTACCGTTAGGGTAAATTGACTTGAAGAGCTGTTTTGTATCGTAAGAGAACTCTGTAAATCAAATGTTGATGGATAATAAGCTGTATTATTAAAACCAGCTAACAAAAATACTGCAAATACAGTTAATATTGTTCCTGTACCTGTATACCAGATACCCTTTCTGCTGTTTTT
>JAIOTT010000290.1 GCA_021106655.1 Bacteroidales bacterium | reverse complement strand
GTTAATAATGCTGTCATTTGTCAGTCTTCGTGATATCTTTGTGTCTTCATGCCTTAGCGGCTAATTTTCAGCATATTATTTTTTCAACTCTTGATTCGCATAATTATCATACTATCTAATCATCACATTAACACATTATCTATCAATCCAACCACCACCAAGCGCTTTGTACAGAAAAACATATGCATTCAAATGCAACTTATAAACTTCTGAGGCAGCTAGTTCGGCATTGAATTGTGACCGTTCTGAATCAAGCACTTCAAGGTAGCTGGTAACTCCACCATCGTAACGTTCTTTGGAAAGCATGGCAGCATTTTGTGCTGATTTCATTTGTCGCTCTCTTGCAATGGATTCCTGGTTAAGTGTCTGAATTTCAATTAAGGCATCCTCAACTTCGCGGAAAGCCTGTAGAATTGTTTGAAAATAATAAATGCTGTCCTGATACATGCGCTGCCGTTCAATGTCAACCATTCGTTTATTTTTCCCAAATTGGAATATCGGCCCGACAATTCCTCCACTAAGTGACCAAACCAGAGCATCGCCTGTTGTTAATGTACTAAGTTCATTACTTGCAGCGCCAAGCATTCCGGTCAGGCTAATGGATGGAAAACGTTGAGCTACAGCTACACCTATCCGTGCATTTTGTGCGATGAGGTATTGTTCTGCCTGGTTTATATCAGGCCTCCTGGCTAATATTGATGATGGAATACCTGCGGGAATTTCAGGTGGTATTACTTCATCTCTTAATGTGTGAGCCCTTTTAATGTTACCAGGGTTATTTCCCAAGAGGACACTCAATGCATTTTCTGTTTGTGCAACAAGTCTTTTATAATATGGAATAGTAGCAGAAGCAATTGCTTCCTGAATTTCAGCCTGGTTCAGGTCTATTTCCGGGACGATACCCTTATTAAATCTTTCCCCTATTATCCTTAATGACTCTTTTCTTGAGTCCAGTGTTTTTATAGAAATTGCCAGCCTTGAATCATAGTCAAGTAATAAAATGTATGTACTTGCAACGGATGAAATTAAACTCACCTGTACTGAATGATGCCCATATTCTGAAGCTAGTAATTCGGCACGGGCAGCTTCTGTTGACATTCTATATTTTCCCCAGAAATCCAATTCCCATGCAAGATTGGCAGCTCCTGAAATAGTGTTAAACGGACTTTGTATTCCACCGCCGGGAACATTTGTTTGCATTCTTGATCCTGATCCGTCATATCCAATGGATGGCCATTGGTCAGCTTTATTATAACCCACAACAGCACGCGACTCTTCAATTCTGGATGCTGCAATTAATACATCAGGATTGTATTTTAATGCCGTATCAATGAGAGCCTTCAACTCGTCATTTTGAAATAATTCCCACCACTTCAGGTTGATTATAGTGTCTTCCTGTGTAGAAATACTGTCGAAGCGGAAGTTTTCTGGCGAATTAATTACCGGTCGCCTGTAATTAGGACCAACTTTGCAGCTTGAAATTACAAGTATGATGAATAAACTAAAGATAATGTTCCTTTTCATTAGTTATTGTTTTATTTGTAATTTGATTTTTATAATTTGTTATTTATTAGCTAACCTCCTCAATGGCCAGTTGCTTTTCCCTTTTCTTCTCATATCCGAACATCTTTCCAATGGCAACAAAGAGCATTGGATAAAGAAATACCCCGAGCAAAGTAGCCAGGGTCATACCACCCAGCAATGCCATTCCCATAACCTTACGGGCTTCTGCTCCTGAACCTGATGCAATAACCAATGGGAAAACACCAAAAATAAAGGAAAAGGCAGTCATTAGTATAGGTCTGAATCTTGATTTTGCTGCTACTATTGCCGCATCGAAGAGGCTTAGCCCCTTCTTAAACTCATCATTGGCGAATTCTACAATCAAGATAGCATTCTTAGCTGCCATACCAATCAACATCACGAATGATACCTGGGCAAAAATATTATTCTCGAATGTTGGACTGAACATCCTTGCCGCCCATAGAGCAAACAATGCTCCGAATATGGCAAAGGGCGTTCCCAACAGAATACTGAATGGCAGCGACCAACTTTCATATTGAGCCGAGAGGATCAGAAAAACAAAAAGCAAGGAAAATGTAAGGATCACTCCCAGTGAACCCGAAGCCTTGTTTTCCTGGAACGACATTGCATTCCAGGCATAACTCATATCATGGGGAAGAACGTCAGCAGCTACTTCTTTTAATGCATCTCTGGCTTGTGTCGAAGTATATCCCTCTGCAGGCCCTCCGGTAACTTCAACTGCACGGTATAGGTTGAAACGTGTTGTATAATCAGGGCCGGAAATATTTTTAATAGTAGCCATTGTAGCCAATGGAACCATCTTGTCTTCATTATTTTTTATAAAGAAATTACCTAATTGCGACTCATCAACCCTGTATTTGGGCTCTGCCTGAATATATGTTTTATATAATCTCCCAAAACGGGTAAAGTCATTAACATATGCACCTCCCATAAATGTACCTACAGTTGTGTACAGATCATTTAGACTTATACCTAGTTTAAGGGCCTTTTCCCTGTCAATGTCCATATACCGTTGTGGTACACTTGCCTGAAAGGTAGTAAATGCTTTCCCAATTTCTGGTCGTTCATTTGCAGCTTTGATAAACTTCATTGTATTGTTTGCCAGATATTCGGGGTTATTGCCTCCCTTATCTTGTAACATGATACTAAAACCGGAACCATTTCCCAGTCCCGGTATGGCAGGAGGGCCAAAAGCAAATGCCTGGGCTCCTTTTATCTTAGCAGAAAGTTTTCTGTTTACTTGGGCAATAATTTCTGCAGCTGTAAAATCTCTTTCATCCCATTTTTTTAGAGAAATAAACAAAAATCCGGTATTAGATGTCATAGCTCCTGATAAGATACTGTAACCAGTGGCAGTAGTTACAAATTCTATCTCCTCAAATTCCATGAGAATATCCTCAACCTTTTTTGTAATAACATCAGAGCGTTGAATAGAAGCTGCATTGGGCAATTGTACATTTACAAAGAAATATCCCATATCCTCTTCAGGTATGAATCCTCCAGGTACCAGGCTGCCAAAAATGCCGGCGCCAATAGTCATAATTACAATAAACACAGCACTACGCTTTAACTTTCGCGAAACTATATTTGTAAAACTCATATAGGAATCTGTGGTTTTATCCATTCCCTTATTAAATTTTTTGAAGAACCAACCTAAGGGGCCACCATAAGGCTTAGGTTCTTTTAATAACAGTGAACAAAGAGCAGGGCTGAGCGTCAGGGCATTTACGGAAGATACAATAACAGACACCACTATAGTTATGGCGAATTGCTGATATAGCAAACCCGTAATTCCGACCATTCCGGCAACCGGGATGAATACAGCAATCAATACCAGGGTAGTGGCAATTACCGGGGCAGTCACTTTAGCCATAGCATTTAAAGTAGCTGCTTTGCTATTCATTCCTTTGGCTATGTTTACCTGTACTGCCTCAACAACTACAATGGCATCATCCACTACAATTCCAATGGCAAGAACGAGACCTAGTAATGATAACACATTAATAGTAAAACCCAATGCAGGAAAGAACATAAATGCACCAATAAGTGATACAGGAATTGCCAGGGTAGGAATAAGCGTAGCCCGCCAGTCTTGTATAAAGATGAATACTACTAAAATAACAAGAAAAAGAGCAATCAATAAAGTTATTACGATATCTTTTATACCGGCAGTAATGGGTGCTGTAGAGTCTAGAGAAACATCATATTTTATACTTTCGGGGAAGTTCTTTTTAAGCACTTCCATCTCACTTATTATGTTTTGTGCTAGTTCAACAGCATTTGATCCTGGTGCCTGGTAAAGTGCTACAATGGCAGCTGTTTCTCCATTTAGCCTTGGGATCATATTATAAGTTTCTACTCCTAAGTTGATAGTAGCTACATCTTTTAACTTTATCTGGGAACCATCGGGCTGTGTTCTGACTACAATTTCGCCAAATGCTTCCGGTGAATTAAACCGCTCAGGTAACCGGACTGTATAAGTAAATTCAGTGCCGGGTGGAGCCGGTTCAGCACCAAACTTACCGCCGGGTACAATCAGGTTTTGTTCATTAATGGCATTAATAATTTCAGGTACTGTGAGTCCCATCTGCGAAAGTCTGTCTGGTTTTACCCAAATACGCATTGAATAATCTGAGGCCCCCAGTACATTTACACGCCCAATTCCTTTTACACGGGCTAATTGGTC
Source organism: Bacteroidales bacterium (assembly GCA_021106655.1). Taxonomy (GTDB): domain Bacteria; phylum Bacteroidota; class Bacteroidia; order Bacteroidales; family SMBSF77; genus SMBSF77. The sequence continues at coordinate 2,062 of JAIOTT010000290.1, read as the reverse complement.
CTTGATGTTGATAAGGGCATAGTTCCCTAAAAAATCCTGATCATATCTTCCGTCAGAAGTTAAAGTAACCAGCATTAACAAACTGGGAAGAGATTTCTCAGTTGAGACGCCATATTTTTTAACTGATTCGGGTAATTTTGCTGTAGCTGCTGAAACGCGGTTCTGGGCTAATACGGTATTCATGTCCGGGTCAGTTCCAACATCAAAAGAAATATCAATGACCATGGTTCCATCATTTGAATTGGTGGATTTCATGTAAATCATATTGTCTACACCATTGATTTGCTGCTCTAAAGGTGTTGCCATGGATTCTTCAACATTCAAGGCGTTAGCCCCGGTATAAGTTCCTCTAACCTGGACTATGGGAGGCGTTAGATTAGGGTATTGCTCAATAGGTAACCCAATCATCGAAACAGCTCCAACAATTACTATCACAATAGCAATTACCATTGCTACTATCGGACGCTGTACGAAAAAATTTCCTTTATTTTCAGCCATAGTATATATTATTGCTGGGTAGTTTTACTTTCAAAATCAGTAATTACAGATTTTATTTCCATTCCTTCCGAAACTTTCTGAAGCCCTTCAAGAACAACCTTGTCATCGGGATTCAGTCCTTCCTTTATCAGCCACATATCCCCGATACGTGATCTGGTTTTAATCTGTCGTGATTCCACTTTGTTTTCAGAATTCACAACATATACTGAATGTTGTCCCTGCAATTCCATTACACATCGTTGGGGTATCAACAATCCTCCTTCAATAGTTCTTATTTTAACCTTAACTTTGGCATAAAGTCCTGGTCGCAATAAGAAATCTGGATTGGGAAAACTAGCCTGGACAAGAATAGAACCTGTTGAAGCATCTATTCCACGGTCAATAAAATCAACCCTGCCTTTATGCTTATAGGTTTTTCCATCTGACAAAATAAGTTCCAAACTTACTTTTTTTTCTTCTTTAAGTCTACCTTTTGTACTCCCTTCCTTCAGTTCTTTAGCATATTCACGCGAAATAAAAAGATAATCCGACTCTGTTAAGAAGAAGGTTACCCTTACAATATCGGTTTTTGAAACTACATTTAAAATAACCGGATTGGGTTCGCGGCCCACAAAATCACCTTCCCTGGCAAGAGTTTTACCAATAATGCCATTAATGGGTGAGGATATACGGGTGTAACCAAGTTCAATTTCTGTTGAACGCAGGTTTGCTCTTGCAGCATTAACTGCTGAAATATTCGCATCGTATTCTGCTTGTTTAGCATCCAGATCACTTTGGCTTATTGCGTTCACTTCTGCAAGGGGTTTATAACGATCAAGGTCACTTTTGGCTTTAACCAGCATCGTTTCTGCTTCAGCAAGCTTGCTTTTCTGAGAATTTACCTTTGCTTCAAAGGGAAGTGGGTCAATGGTATATAAGAGCTGACCTTTCGTTACTTTTAAGCCTTCATTGAAATGAATTCCTTCGAGGAAGCCTTCAACCCTGGCTCGGATAGGAATGTCTTTTTCGCCATAAACCTGGCCAACATACTCATTAAAAAGGGGTACGTCTTTTTGGATGACCTCCACAACAGGGATCTCCATTGGCGGGACTTTTGCAGGTGCATTATCTCTACATGAAGTCAGGAGAAGTAAAATGAAAATTATAAAAAAATGGGATAAATAATGCCGTGTTTTAATTATTATCATAATTTTTTAATTTATTCAAATATTTGTTTAGCGTGTTACTTTGTCTTTACCTTTTTAATAGTTTTCTTCCATCACTTCGAAATGTGCTTTTGGGTGGTCACATGCAGGGCATACTTCCAGTGCTTCTGTTCCCTCATGCACATATCCACAGTTTCTACATTTCCACTTAACAACTTCATCCTTTTCAAAAACTTTTCCTGCTTCCACATTCTTTAGTAGTTTCAGATACCTCTCCTCATGTTCTTTTTCAACTTTAGCAATTAGGTTAAATGCAGCCGCTACTTTCGGGAATCCTTCTTCTTTCGCAATTCTGGCAAATTCAGGATAAAGCTCAGTCCACTCTTCAATTTCACCCATAGCTGCAGCTTTTAGGTTTT
>JAIOTT010000196.1 GCA_021106655.1 Bacteroidales bacterium | reverse complement strand
TGTTTTTCGATATTATAGATGTAGATAAAAATTCCTGTTGTGCTGATATAAATCCTGATATCAGATCTTCTATATTAAACCCGGCAACAGCAAGTGGCAGCAAACCAACAGGTGTTAGCACAGAATATCGACCCCCAACATTATCCGGAACTACATAACAGGAATATTTTTCTTCATCAGCTAATTTTTTTAAAGCACCTCTTTGCTTATCAGTAATTGCAATAATTCTTTTTCTGCTTTCATCTTTACCGTATTTATTTTCCAGATGGTCTTTTATAATTCTGAAAGCAAGTGCTGGTTCGGTCGTTGTTCCCGACTTAGATATTACAGCTATGGCATATTCTTTTTTATCCAATATATCAATAAGATCAGCAAGGTAATCCTCACTGATATTCTGCCCTGCATATAAGATTTCAGGAAATTCTCTTTTATCCAGAAAATTACTGAACTGATGCTTTAAAGCTTCTATTATTGCTCTTGACCCAAGATAAGATCCTCCAATACCGATAACAACAAATACTTCAGCAATTGATTTAATCCTCTCTGCATCTTCCTTAATTTCATTTATTTGATTTATCCCAATTTCTGAGGCTAATTCAAGCCAGCCCAAGTAATCATTCCCTTTTCCCGTCTTTTCAAGGAGGCTTTTATGGTGCTTGTTTATCTCTTCCTGAAATGAAAAAATCTCAGCTTCTGAAATATAATCATATACATTTTCTAAATTAAGTTTTAATTTATTCATTATTCCTCCTTTGGTTATTTTTGAATGAACCTACAAAATAAAAAAAAGTGTGGCAACAATATACCACACTTTTAAAAATAATAGCCAAAATTTATTAGATTGGGGTCTTTTAAGCACAAAATATACCAAACATAAATTACTGGATAATTTTTTTTGCAATTATTAACTTATTTCTGCTGACAAAAATAATATCGAATCATTTCATAATTTGTTAAGCAATATTAACAGAAGTTAATTTTTGTTAATATATATAAATCTATCCTCACTTTTCTACCTGAAGAACCTCAATTACCGTATCTTTGTAAAGCATGAACAGAAAATTGATAATTTATATTATTATTCTAACCACCATTGCCCTGATTGGATTAGTTGGAATTCAATTATATTGGATCAAAAATGCAATTGTACTAAAAGAATCGACTTTTAAAAGAAGCGTTAATGAAGCTGTATCTAATACAATTTATAAACTTGCAGAAATTGAAAAAGCTAATATCTACAAACGACAAATGAACTATTATAAACAAGGTTCTATAATATTTGAAGAGCTTAACCCCTCTTCCAAACAAATTATTTCCGATAGTCTTTCGGGAAATGCTCAGGGGCAAAATGGAATTACCAGTAGTCGCCATACTGACACACTTACTCAAAAACAAATTGATGCATTAAATAAAGGGTTTGCAGGCATTATGCAACATTCATTACAAAGCAATTTATTTGACGGTTTGTTTGATCTGGGTCTTTATCGCCCTGTTGAAAAAAGAATTAATGAAATTATTCTGGACTCTTTGCTTTCTTTTGAATTCCTAAAAAAAGGAATTAACACTAAATATGAATATGGGGTATTTTGTCCGGTTCGAAATCTGCTTGTTTTTCAAAAAACCGGTAATTTTCTTAAAGAACTGATAGAAAAGAGCTTTGTGTTTTATTTATTTCCTGATGATACTCATTTAAACCCAAACTACCTGATACTATATTTCCCAAATGAAAGATCATTTTTATTAACTCAGATGTGGGGTATGTTATTAATTTCTGTAGTCCTTATAATAACAATTATTCTTTCTTTCTTTTACACTATATATACTATTATCAGGCAAAAAAAATTATCTGAAATGAAAAATGATTTTATAAATAATATGACTCATGAGTTTAAAACCCCTGTTTCAACTATTTCTTTAGCTTGTGAGGCTTTGGCTGATAAAGGTCTGAAAAAATCAGAAACGCTGTATGAAAATTATATAAATATAATCATTGAGGAAAATAATAGGTTGGGAAATATGGCAGAAAAAATACTACAATCTGCTATTCTCGAAAAAGACCATGTAACCCTTAAATTTGAAAAAATTGATATTCATGATATATTAACTGATGTAATTAAAAACATCAATATGCAGGTTGAAATTAAGGATGGGGTTATAAATACTGATTTTAATGCTTCTTCAAGCGTGCTAAATACAGATAAAGTTCATCTTTCCAATGTATTTATTAACCTTATTGATAATGCAAACAAATACAGTCCGAAAAAACCGGATATTTCTATACTTACAGAAAATGTTAAGGGCGGAATAATAGTATACATAAAAGATCAGGGTTTAGGTATCTGTAAGGTTGATCAAAAGAAAATATTCGACAAATTATATAGAGTTCATACTGGAGATATTCATGATATCAAAGGTTTTGGCCTTGGATTAAGTTATGTTAAAATAATCATTGAGGAGCTTGGTGGAAGTATATGCTTGGAAAGTGAATTGGGGCAAGGAACGACTTTCAGGGTATTTTTGCCTATAGGAAATGACTAGAATGAGCTAAAATTTCGAGTGACTAAAATTGAAAATTAAGAAAACCGCAAACATGGGAAACGACAATATTAAAGTATTACTGGCTGAAGACGATAAAAACCTTGGCTCTATTCTGAAGTCTTATCTTGAAGCAAAGGGCTATTCTGCACAGCTTTGCATAAACGGGCAGGAGGCTTATAATTTGTTCATGAGAGAAAAATTTGATTTTTGTATTTTGGATGTAATGATGCCCGTAAAAGATGGTTTTACACTGGCAACTGATATTCGTAATATAAATACTGAAATTCCCATACTCTTTTTAACTGCAAAATCTTTACAGGAAGATAAACTGAAAGGTTTTCAGATTGGTGCTGACGATTATCTTTCAAAACCTTTTAGTATGGAAGAATTACTAGCTCGTATGGAAGCCATTCTTAGAAGAACAAAAGATAATCAAAAAATCACAAATGATATATTCAAAATCAGTAATTATACATTTGACTACAAGCGGCAAATATTATCTATAGAAAAACATGAACAAAAACTAACATCAAAAGAAGCAGAATTGCTAAAATTACTTTGCGAAAGCGAAAATAAAGTTCTTGAGAGGAGGATTGCATTAACAAAGATCTGGAAAGACGATAGTTACTTTAATGCCAGAAGTATGGATGTTTACATTGTCAAGCTTAGGAAATATTTAAAAAAAGATCCTTCTGTTCAGCTGATTAATGTTCACGGAATAGGATTTAAACTGGTAAGTGATTATTGATTTATTTTTCCGCTAAAGAGTAAATATGCAAGAAAATTTATCTGATTGTCTGCGAAAAGTATTGAAAAACGTATCTTTGTGCAGACAATCAGACAAAAATGAAAGAGAAAATTAAAATATCAGATTGGATAAACCAACAGTTGGCCAGGGGGGAATATACTTTTACCCTTGCTTATCTGCAAGCTAATAAGCCGGAAAAATCTGATATTTCCATAAAGCTGGCATTAAAGAGATTAGTTGATAAAAACAAAATCATCTCTGTAAATAAGGGCTTCTACATAATAATTCCTCCTGCGTATTCCAATTTGGGATTCTTGCCTCTAACTATGTTTATGGATGATTTGATGGAATATTTGGGGCGACCCTATTATATTTCATTACTATCGGCTGCAGCATTGCATGGTGCGGCACATCAACAACCACAGGTTAATTTTGTTTGTACCTCTTTGCCAAGCATGCGTACGACCACTAAAAAGGGGGTACAAATAAAATATGTAAGCAAAAGGAGTTTTCCTGAGTCCCATATAATACAAAAAAAGAGTGAAAGTGGTTATGTGAATTTGTCAGACCCTTTGTTGACTTGTCTGGACTTGATAAGTTACTATAAAACTGTGGGTGGTTTTAATAGAGTTGCTACTGTTATTAATGAGTTGTCAGAAGAAATAGGGACTGATGAAATAAAAAGTAGCATACTTCAATGGGTGCCCGATGCAAATATTCAGCGATTGGGTTATTTATGGGAATACGAATGTGGCCAAGCGGGACTTGCCGATGCATTATTCAGGATAATAAAAGTATCTTCAAACTCCCTGAAGACATACAAACTGAGTTCATCCAAAAACTTGCAAAAGGAAAAAGTAAAAAACAGATGGAAAATTAATGTAAACATTAAAATTGAGATTGACGAATGATACCCAGAGCATATATTACCGAATGGACGCAATATGCTCCATGGAAATCTAACGAGCAGATAGAACAAGACTTGGTTATTTGCAGGGTTCTCACAGAAATATTCTCCGATGAGTTTTTATCAAAAGAACTGGCATTTCGTGGAGGTACGGCTTTACATAAATTATATCTGCATCCACAACCAAGGTACTCTGAAGATATCGATTTGGTTCAGGTTAAAGAAGGGGCAATTGGACCTGTATTAGATAAAATCAGAGAATTGCTTGATCCATTGTTTGAATTAAAAGCTAAATACAAAAAAACATTAATAAGCAATAAGTTGACTTACCGATTTCAATCTGAGTTTCCTCCGGTTCAGATTATGAAATTAAAGATTGAAATTAATTGTAGAGAGCACTTTACAGAATTGGGGTATATAAAAGTTCCGTTTGAAGTAAACTCTAAGTGGTATAAAGGTACATGCCTGATTAACACATATCACTTAGAAGAGCTGATGGGTACTAAACTCAGAGCTCTATACCAAAGAAGAAAAGGAAGAGATTTGTATGACCAATATCAGGCATTGACAAAAGTTACTGATATAGATATAAACAAAATAATACAGTGTTATCATAGTTATATGCATCTATCTGGAGGTGCGTCACCTACTCAGGAGTTGTACATAAAAAATATGGAAGAAAAAATTAGTGATCCTGAGTTTACTGGAGATACAATAGCCCTAACACAATCGAAAGAAAATTGGAATGCCGAAGAAGCATACCGATTAATTAAAACAAAAATTTTAGAGAAAATATGAGCAAACTAATAAAACTCATAAAAATAGCTATGCCAGTAAAAAGAAATATCGGCTGAGAGTGTAAGAGATAAATCCAACAGGCATGGACATATATCAACCCTTCATTTGTGTTGAGTAAGAAGATCTTTCCCGAAATTTGAGCATTTGAAAGAGAAATAATGAGGCATTTAAAGAAATTAAAAAATAACTAATATATGAGCATTCCTAAAAATATTACCAAAGAAGATATTTTAAAAGCTATTAACCTAATAACTGTGAGTGATATTCCGCATAATAGATTATCAAAAGAATATTATTTAAAATATGGAGAAAAGACTCTTCCGCCTAAATTTGTAATTAGTATAGCAAATAAATTCGCAAATTCCATCGAATTGGATAGCAATCTTTTTAATGCAATTGAAGCTAAGAACTTTCTAAAAAAAATGAACTTTATTATTAAAACAAATAATAAAAAAGAAATTCCTAAATACTGGATTGAAAAAACAATTGTTAAGAATAGAAAAGACAGAGAATATGGAGAAAGAGCTTTAGGTAAAGCTCTTTGGTCTCCTCAAAGAGGAAAACCAAATAAGAAAACTGGAAAGACCGCTGATATATATAAAAATATGCGTTTAGTAGGCCCCGGTGATATTATCTTGCATTTGATAGATAATGAGAAGATAATAGGTATTTCTAGGGTAAAAAAATCAGCAATTGAAACAACGGGTGTTAAGGGAACTGATTGGGATAGGCCTTCGTATTTGATTAGTTTAGTAGATTATACAATATTGTCCAAGCCAATTGATCGAGATATTATTTTGTCGAAAAGTAACAAAAATATTTTAATAGAGATATCAGAGAATTCGGAGGTGTTTTATAACAGAAAACTAAACCTTAGAGAGGGTGCTTATTTAACACCTTGCACAACGGAATTACTTAAATTAATAAACGAAATGAACAAAATAATATCATCAAATGATTTGCCTTTGATAGAAGATATACAGTTTGAAAATTCAAAGAGTAAGTTTAACGACCCTTTTAAAATAGACGTATTTCATAAAACCTGTTCTAACTCAGGCTTGAAATACACCAAACAACTAATCACAAGATACATTTCATCCCTAGCATCCAAACCTTTCGTATTACTAAGTGGTTTGTCAGGTTCAGGAAAAACAAAGCTGGCTCAGGCATTTGCTCAGTGGATTTGTCAGGATGATAGTCAGTATTGTATTGTCCCGGTTGGGGCAGACTGGACAAACAGAGAGCCACTTTTAGGCTTTCCAAACGCACTTAAACCTGATGAATATATTAAACCTGACAATGATGCTTTAGATGTGATTATTCAGGCAAATAGCAATCCTGATTTGCCATACTTTTTGATTCTTGACGAAATGAATCTAAGTCATGTAGAGCGTTATTTTGCCGACTTTTTAAGTGTAATGGAGTCACATGAAGAAATTCCATTATTTGCAGAAGGTACAGTTAATAATGGTGTCCCCTCGAAACTGGCTCTTCCTTCCAATCTATTCATTATTGGTACAATAAATATTGATGAAACCACTTATATGTTCAGCCCAAAAGTGCTGGACCGTGCAAATACTATTGAATTCAGAGTAACCAAAAGTGAGATTGAAAACTTCTTTGAAAATCAAAAAGAAGTGGAAATGTCGGAATTAACTACAAAAGGTGCATCAATGGCTAGTAGTTTTTTGGACTTATCACAAAACAGAGATTTTGAAGAACACGACATGAAACAGATTAACAAAACTCTTATCAGTTTTTTTGAACAACTAAAGAAAGCTGGTGCTGAGTTTGGTTACAGGAGTGCAAATGAAATTATCAGACTGATAAATCAACTTACAGTAATTGATGAATCTTTAAGTGATAATGAAAAATTAGACATTGCAATTATGCAAAAACTTCTCCCAAAACTGCATGGCTCAAGACGGAAACTAACTCCAATACTAATCACTCTGGGTGTTTTTTGTATTGATAATGAAAAAATAAAAGATATTGAGAAAGAAGTTTTTGGAGCTGATGATTTTGATTCAAATGAAAATGTGAAATATCCATTATCGCTCGAGAAAATAACCCGTATGTATAAAGGTGCTGTTGATAATGGTTTTGCAAGTTATGCCGAAGCTTAAAAATGGAAAAACTTAAATCCATATCAATTGACTTAGGTTATCTGGAAGAAGAACTGAAACTTCTTATTGATGAACGTAAAAAGAATTCGCTTTTTGTAGTAAATGATGCTGCAGATAACAATGAGGCGGAACATCAATTGGTTGAAGGGTTTTTTTATGATTTTGAATTTAATGACAAGAACTATTGTTTTAAAAAAGACCAGATTGTTCAACCACATTCCAGAAGCAAACATATAGGTACAATTTCTCCAAATATTTATGTAGGAACATTGTCATTGCCTGTATTTCATAATGAGAAGGAAATTGGAATTGCCTATCTCGAAGTACAATCGGTAAAAGCAGGTTACAGAGATGATT
>JAIOTT010000143.1 GCA_021106655.1 Bacteroidales bacterium | reverse complement strand
ATTTGGGAATCAGAATAGAAAATGATATTTTGATCACTGAGAATGGGCAGGTAGACCTTATGGCTGATATTCCGGTGGAGGTGGAAGAAATTGAAGAGATAATGAAACCACAAGACTGAAGCTTATGTCGAGGAATATAAAGTTGCGTGTTGCGAGTTACAGGTTACGAGTTTTATTAAAAGTACACGCAACCCGAAACCCGTAACAATATTTAAGTGCAAAATAAATTTTAATTATTAATAAAACAGATAAATATGTTTGATAAAAAAGTTTACGAAGAAAGAAGAAAACAGTTGAGATCGCGGATCTCCTCAGGAGTTGTATTGATTTTGGGAAATCAGGATGCAGCTTTTAATTATCCGGCTAACATCTATCATTTCAGACAGGATAGCTCTTTTAGTTATTTTTTCGGTTTGGATCATCCCAACCTTGCAGGTATAATAGATATTGAGAATAATAATGATTACATCTTCGGAAATGATGTTGACATTGATGATATCATATGGATGGGTCCACAGGAAAGCATAAAAGACCAGGCTTTGCTTGTTGGTGTTGAAAATACTGATCCAATGAGTAAGCTGGAGGAGTTCCTGAAAAATGCTATCTCTTCCGGCAGGAAGATACATTTTCTTCCTCCATACAGAGGAGAATCCCTTATTCAAATGGAAGAGCTTCTCGGGATACACCATAAACAGATAAAAAATTATGTGTCAGTTGAGCTGATCAAGGCTATTGTTGCCATAAGATCAATTAAGGATGAATATGAAATTGCCGAAATAGAAAAAATGGTGGATGTAGCATATAAAATGCATACTACTGCAATGAAAATGGCTATGCCTGGTGTTATAGAAAGAGAGATTGCAGGCACTATGGAAGGAATATCTTTATCAGGAGGAGGCCCTGTTTCTTTTCCTGTAATACTTAGTATCAACGGACAAACACTTCATAATCATTTTCATGGTAATATCCTGAAAGAAGGCAGAATGATGGTAGCTGATGCAGGTGCTGAATCTGAATTACTTTATTCAAGTGATATCACCCGGACAGTTCCTGTTGGGGGAGTATTTAACCAAAGACAAAAAGATATTTACCAGATCGTTCTGGATGCTAACGTCAAATCGATAGAAGCTATAAAACCAGGGATAACATACAGAAGTGTTCACTTACTGGCCGCAAGGATTATTGCCAGTGGCTTAAAGGACATTGGATTAATGAAAGGCGATGTTGATGAGGCAGTCCGCCAGGGAGCTCATGCCATGTTCTTCCCACATGGCCTGGGGCATATGATGGGGATGGATGTTCATGATATGGAAGGACTTGGAGAAAATTATGTCGGCTATGATGAAGAAATAAAAAGAAGTGATCAGTTTGGCCTTGCATTCCTCAGACTGGGAAGGAAGCTACAAAGCGGTTTTGTTCTTACTGATGAACCAGGAATATATTTTATCCCGGCATTGATCGACCAATGGAGAAAAGAAGGTAAATTTACAGAATTCATCAATTATGATAAAGTTGAAAGCTTTAAGGACTTTGGTGGCATCAGGATAGAGGATGATATTCTGGTTACCGACACATCGTACAGAGTGCTTGGTAAACCTATACCAAAGACGATTGCAGAGATAGAAGAAACAATGAGAAAATAAAATCTCGTAACCCGTAACAGTCTTACTATGTCCAAAACAATATCATACGAAAACGCAAAAATTAATTATACTGATACCGGAAAAGGTACTGCTATTGTGCTATTGCACGGATTCCTTGAATCATTGGAGATGTGGGACGAATTTGCCGAAAAGCTTGCAGAGGATTTCAGAGTGGTCTGTATTGATCTCCCCGGCTTTGGCATGAGCGAAATGCTTGGTGAAATCCATACTATGGAAGTTTTTGCAGATAGTGTAAAAGCTGTTCTTGATCAAATAAGTATTTCTGAATGTATCCTCATCGGACATTCAATGGGAGGATATATCAGCCTGGTATTCTCTGAAAAGTATCCGGAAATGCTTAAAGGTTTGGGAATATTTCATTCACACGCTGCTGAAGATGATCCTGTGGGGAAAAAGAACAGGGATAGAGGTATAGCTGCCATTAAACAAAACCATGTTGGATTTGCCAGAGAGTTTATTCAGGATCTTTTTGCCCCGGAGAATGTTGGAAAATTAAGTACGGAAATAAATATTTTTAAAGAAAGAGCAGGGAAAATATCTAAAGAGGCTATTATTGCAGCTATGGCAGGGATGAGAGACAGGACCTCGAAACTTGATGTTTTAGCAGCGATTAATGTTCCTGTTCTTTTTATTGCCGGGAAGCAAGATACCCGCATACCATTGAAAAAGGTGATGGAACAGGTAATATTACCAAAACATGCTGAATTATTGGTGCTGGGTAATGTTGGACATATGGGATTTTTAGAGGCAAAAGAAGAATGCTTCAGGAAAATAAAATACTTTGCAGAAATCTGTTAGCATTTGAAATATCAATAAGACAATATTCATACAAATCGTAAATGAATAATAAAGATCTTTTACCCTCCCCAACCAGTTCATCGTAGCGTCCACGCTACGATGTAAATTCGCCGGCGAAGCGAGGACGCTTCGCCAAACAGGAGTTAGAGTGGGCAATAAAATGGAAAAAAAGAATAAAATCGAAATTATTAATACATGAATTAATGAATAAGCAAAACCTGTTGATCATTGGGTTTATTATTGTGTTTGCATTCATTCTTTACGGTAATACAATCCAGAATAGTTATTCACTTGATGATGATTATGTGACATTTAGTGATCCAACAGTACGTAAAGGGATAAAAGCTATCCCTGAAATATTCACTTCCTTATATGCAAATGTATATGGCGACGGAGGAAAGATAAAGTTTGGCTACCGGCCAATCGTTAAAACAACTTATGCTATCGAAAGCGAGTTCTTTGGCGCTAACCCTCATATAAGCCATTTAATAAATATATTATTATATGCATTCACCTGTATACTGGTGTTTTTTCTCTTACGGCGGCTTTTTAAAGACTATCATATTCTTTTCCCATTGCTTGTCACAACATTTTTTATGGCTCATCCGGTCCACACAGAAGTGGTTAGCAGTTTAAAAAACAGGGATGAATTGCTAAGTTTTATGTTTAATATTATCACATTGATTTTCTTTGTGAGATATGCAGATAAACAAAAGATCATATTCATTTTTGCCGGATTGCTATCTTTTCTTTTAGCTTATCTATCGAAGCTTACTGCATTATCGTTTATTGCAATAATCCCGCTAGTACTCTACTTTTTCACTAAAACTGATCACAGAAAGATAATTTATATTTTGCTTGCTGTTATTGCTGTTTTTCTAATTGCACGAATATTACCCAAATTTTATCTCCCCGACACTTCCAGAACAAAATTGTTTGTGGAGAATCCATTGATATTTGAAAATTATATCTGGACTCGCACTGCCACCGGCTTTTATATTTTGCTGCTATATCTTAAATTGTTGATCTATCCACATCCATTATTATTTTATTATGGATATAATATGATCCCAATGACAGACTGGTCCAACATATGGGCAATTTCATCCTTTGTTATATATCTGCTGATCTTTATCTATGCAATAAAGAGGATCAGGCAAAAGCACATTCTCTCATTTGGGATATTATATTATCTGATCACTATTTCATTATACACTAACATGGTAAAACCTCCAGCGGGTATTATTGGTGAACGCTTTTTGCTGGCTCCATCCCTGGGCTTTTGTGTTGTAATTACATATTTCATATTCCGGGTGTTAAAAAAACAAGCTCAAACACCAAACATCGAACTGAAACAAAGCATCTGGATAGTCCTGATAAGCTTATTTTTGCTAATCCCTTATACAGCGAAAACCATTGTCAGGAACAAAGACTGGAAAGATCATCTAAGTTTGATGAGTCATGATATAAAATATCTTGAGAATTCAGCCAAGGCAAATTTCATTTATGCCGGGGCATTAAAGACTGAAGCTCTTGCTTCAATAAGGAATAACCAAAATACTACTGAAAACATGCAGAAGCTGGATCTTTCCATAAAACATTTTAAAAATGCAGTAGATGTATACCCCGAATATTATGAAGCGCTCAACCAACTTGGATCACTATATTATACTGTTTATCATGATCCAATAACCGCTGTTTCCTATCTTAAAAGATCAATTGAAGTAAGACCTGATTATAAGCCTCCTTATTACAATCTTGCCTATATTTATAAATCTTCGGAAAATTATAAAGAAGCAATATTTTATTATAAAAAGATGCTGGAAATTGATCCAGCGCATTTACAATCCATAAAAGATCTGGAGGATCTTTATAATACCATTGGAGATACTGAAAATGCTTATTATTACAAAGAGATGACAAGAAAAATCAATGCCGGAAACAAGTAATTTTAAAATATAAAAACGTAAGAATATACATATTTATTTGCATACAATATTATTATTATATATATTTGCAAAAAATATATAATTATGCAAGAACTAGATGTTACAAAATTAGAGATGGCTGCAAGCAAATTAAGAGCAATTGCACATCCAATGAGAATCGCCGTAATCGGCTTATTACAGAAAAACCCTAAATTAAGTGTTACTGAGATTTATAGCGCTTTAGAACTTGAGCAAGCAGCTGCATCTCATCACTTAAATATACTTAAAAATAAAGGTGTATTGAATTCTAAGAGAGAAGGGAAGAAGATTTTTTATTCCTTAAAAAACAGAACTCTCACCGAGATAATTGAGTGTATCAACAGGTGTAACGAGGAATAATCACAGTTTCCATTCTTCCTCTATTTCCCATTTCGACCTGATATTTATTTTAGCTGGGAAGAAATATACTTTTTCCGGCTGAAGTTTATTAAGGTAGTTTCCTGTATCCAATTTGCCGTTACTGTTATTATCAAGGATGGCTTTGATTAAGTACTTAGCGGGCTTAAGGTGCTTATAAATTATTTCGGTACTAGCTGTAACAATTCGTTGTTGCAGCACCTTATCTTTTTCATTAAGTAACTGGATAATATATTGATTATCAGTGCCCGGAACTTTGAGCTTTAGCATTAAAATTCCATAATCATCATCAGAAGTGGTTTTGAAGTTTATTAATACGGTATCATTACTCCTGTTAATTATGTCGGTAAATGCAGAATCAGGTATAAAAAGTTGATATGTTGTATTTTCTTTAAACTCATAATCAAGTCTTATCTTTCTTTTTATCCGATCATCAAATACCAGCTTCGCTTTTAAAGTATCTTCTTCTTCGATAAGAAGTAACTCAGAAAAATCAAAATCCGTAAGAGGATACGAACTTGTTACTATAAGTGGATCGTAATAGTTGAATGACCTCCTGGCATTAGAAGTCAAGATCAATTTCTTAGATAATTTTTCTCCCTTGCCTTTAAGCTTTTCTTTTTTCTCTTTATGCTTTATTATGATTATTTCAGTTGTATCCAACACAAAGCCATTATCACTAACTTCAAGGAGTAGAGTATCTCTTTCAAAGTTGGTTATCCAATAGGTTAATGTATCATTAGTAGAATTGAAATCCTCTATATACCATGAAGTTTTGAAATCATGATTTAACAAACGAATATGAGGGTTTATTGTTGATTTCAGGAAAATAAAAACAAGTTTACCTTCCAGTGGGCTATATGCCCTGGCAAGCCTTTGCAGTGTATCAGGTTCTTCAAAGAGACTGAGTTGGTATGAGACAGGTTTTAGAGTATCACTGATTATTTCTGATTTGATAAGACTATCACCAACAAGAGAGTCGTTTTGAAACATTTTAAAATATTCAGCTTCTACCAGGCTGTCAGAAAATGCAATGGCTTCATTTGGCAGATCATAAATGTAATTGCTGTTTGCATCTCTTAAAGCAAATATTTTATATTTCCCTTCTCCAAGATTGTTGAGCGCAAACTCTCCTGATTCACCAGTACGCGTGATGTAATACGGTTTTTCTTTATAAGGGATGGAGTCGTAAGTCTGTAAATATAACATAACAAGTATATCCTTTTCAGGCTTATTGTCGAAAGCATTAATTACTTTACCGTGTATGCTTAAGGAGTCAATGGTGTTTCCTGTTGAAAAAACATACTCAAAATTTGTCAGAATATTATTTTCAGTAATATCAGATATTGCACTGCCAAGAAAGATAGTGTAGGTAGTGTTTTCCTTAAAATCTTCCATGAATTCTATCACCAAAGATCTTCCTCTCAGGCTAAATTCAGGCATCTCTTCGAGAGGAGGGGAGATAATTACCTGATTAGTAACATCATTTAAAGTAACAAATTCATCAAAATATATTCTGGTTTTATCAAGGTTAAAATTTTTAGAATAATTGGGGGGTATACTTTTTACTTCTTTCGGAGACTGAGTATCCTTAGGTCCTCCGGGAGGCATAGCAATATTTGCACAACTATATATGAAGATGGCAATCATTGTTACCAGGGAAATGAATGCTATTTGATTATATTGGGGTTTATTCATAAAATTCTACTGTTACGGGTTTCGGGTTGAACCCAGAAACATGATCCCGACAGCTATCGGGGCTGAAACTTTCATCCTACAAAGGTGGTAAAAATCTGTCAATAAAAAAATCAAAGAGCAGGAATAGCAGCAAACTGATATCCCATTTTTGAATAGTACTCTAACAATTTTGGCAGAGCATACAGAACTTTTTCCCTGGCTTTAAGGCTATCATGAAAAACCACTATTGAACCACTTTTTGTGTTTTTTTTCACATTTTCAAGGCACTGTTCTTTGGTTACTCTATGGTGAAAATCATAACTCAGTACCGACCATAATATTATCTTATAATCTTTCTGTAAGTTTTTTATTTGTTGAAATTTAATTCTTCCAAAAGGTGGCCGGAATAAGTTAGTATGGAAATATTCCTCACATTTTTTCACATTCCCGACATAATTATTAGTATTTGTCTTCCAGCCATTAAGGTGATCGAAACTGTGGTTTCCTGTAACATGGCCTTCACTAAATACTTGACGGTAAATGTGAGGGTGTTGTTTTACATTTCTACCGACATGGAAAAAAGTTGCTTTGGCATTATATTTTTTTAGTATTGTAAGAATTTCAGGAGTAGTTTCCGGTAAGGGTCCATCATCGAATGTCAGAAATATAGTTTTTTCTTTAGATGGGATATTCCAGATCACATCAGTACCATAATATATACGGAGAAATATTGGAGGGTTTATCCAATTCATTTAGCTAAGGATTTGAATGATCTTTAGTGGCAAGTTTTTATATTAACCAGAATAGGTTGACGTATACAGAGAATAATAAGTATTAAAAATCTCCATTGCTTCGTTTGATATATCGTGCTGCTCGTGTTCTTTTGCAATTTCAGAGATCCTTTGCATTAATCCCAGGCTTCTTTGTTTTTCAATATCAATCTTTTCTGCGTTATCTCCGGTAAATGAAAAATAATAAATAAGATTTTCCTTATAGATCTCGATAAGACGATTCATAACTTCATTTCCTTTTTCAATAGCTCCGGCTTGATAGTATGCTTCGGCAAGAGGTAGTATAAAGTAAGTAAATGGTACAATTTTATCCGGCATTTCCTCAAAACACTTATCGCATACCTGAATTGCAGAATCTTTTTTACCTTCCTCAATAAGTGCAAAGGCCAACCTTGCAAAGTTATTCCTCAGATTCATTGTCATCCTCATGTTTGTTTCATCAAGGTATACATCAGGGTCCTTCATATTCCCGAATTCAAATTTATTCATCAGGTTATCATACATTATCGAAGGATTTATTCTTGCGATTTGATATTGATTCACTTTTGTTTTAATGGGTACAAGACGATATACCAGGCCTTCCAGCTGAAAGTAATCCATCAGGCCAACATAGCTGTCATTACCTGTAGTAATTGCAAAACAGATTGGCCGTTCCCAGTTATTGTTTGCAAGCAGATCCAGAACCATTAAATGATTTTTACCTACTCCGTTTTTGTTGAGCTTCCATGTTATTTCAGGAAGAATTTCTCCTGCCAGTTCTACCGGGACTGTACCATTATCAACAACTTTTGCTGAATCCACAGATATGCTGAAGCTTTTAGTCGGGAAATAATCAATAGGTCCCATACGTGTATTTAATTTTAGCCTTTCCGGATCATTTTTCAGGAGAGAAAACAATTCCTTAAGGTCAACATATCCTTTTACATTCTCTCTTTCAATAAAATATACATAACCCAAACTGCCATCCCTGTAAAGTTTTTGTGGCAGTGAGAATGGCACCGGCTCAGAGTCATATGCTTTACGTTTCATCTGATCGACATACCAACCTGTATTCAGCAGGCTCAGGTTAACTACCCTGACGTCAGTACGAAGGCCTTCAACTTCCTGTGCATACCATAAAGGGAAGGTGTCATTATCGCCATTAGTAAACAAAATTGCATTTGGCGGACAAGAATTCAGATAATTATTTGCCATCGCTAATGCAGTATATCTACCTGAGCGATCATGGTCATCCCATCCCTCTTTTGCCATAATGCCCGGAACTAAGAAGAGGCAAACAAGTGTTATAATAATGGCTGATATTTTTCCGGAAAGTACTTTACTTAATTTATCAAACAAGAATAATGTACCCAGGCCTATCCATATTGCAAAAGCATAAAAGGAAGCTGCATAGGCATAATCACGTTCACGGGGCTGAGGTGAGTATTGGTTAAGGAAAATAACAATAGCAATTCCTGTCATAAAAAACAACATTGCAATGACTACAGCATCTTTGTAATTTTTTTTAAAATGAAAGAATAAGCCTGCCAAGCCCAGAATAAAAGGTAAGAGATAGAATATATTACGGGCTTTACTATTTGCCATAGCTTCGGGGAGCATATCCTGTGGGCCAAGCCTCCATTCATCTAAAAATTTTATGCCAGATATCCAGTTCCCTTCCATCGGGCTTTCATTTCTGCCCTGTATGTCGTTTTGCCTGCCTGCAAAATTCCACATAAGATATCTGAAATACATATGACCAATCTGATATCTAAAAAAGTAACGAAGGTTTTCAGTAAATGTGGGTTTATTTATTATTTCCATTTCACCGTCACCTGATGGTACACTCACAGGAGTTCCAACAACTTTCCCCCACATTTTATAATCAATTTCGTGCTGACCCTGGGAGTTACTCCACATTCTAGGGAAAATGGTCATAAAATCCGGATCATAAACCGGTATAACATCTTTACGGGCATCAGTGACAATGTATTCCCCATCTTCCTTACTTTTTGTGTAAACAGGATTTCCATCCTCTCTTCCAACAACGGGAGCATTATAATAGTTACCATACATTATAGGCCAGTCGCCATATTGTTCGCGATTAAGATAAGCAAGAAGACTGATTGCTTCATCAGGGTTATTCTCATCAAAAGGAGGGTTTGCATTCGAACGTATCACAAGAAGAAAAAATGAAGAATATCCAATGAGTATAAAGACAAATGCAAGTATCAGTGTATTTAATATTACCTTTTGTTTGCGGTATGTGTACTTTAATCCCCAGATAATAGCACCTATGAGTAAGATAAAATATATTATTGTTCCTGAATTAAACGGCAAACCAATTTTATTTACAAATAAGAGTTCAAATTTCCCGGAAAGGTTCACTATCAAAGGGATAATGCCATTCTGGACAATAACTAAAATTACTAATGATATGATAGCAACAAGGATGATATTTTTAGGTTTAGGATCCTTATATTTTCTAAAATAATAAACAAAGGTAATTGCTGGTATGGCAAGCAAACTTAAAAGGTGAACTCCAATAGAGAGGCCTATCATATACGCAATAAATATCAACCATCGGTAGGAGTGCTTTTCATCAGCTACAATTTCCCATTTAAGGATTGCCCAGAAGACAAGGGCAGAGAAGAAGGATGACATGGCATAAACTTCGCCTTCGGTAGCAGAAAACCAGAATGAATCAGAGAATGTATATGCTAACGCTCCAACTACTCCGCTTCCAAGAACAGCATACATCTTCGCATCAGTAATTTCTCCTGAGCTGTTTAATATTTTCCTGGCAAGCATAGTAATTGACCAAAACAGGAATAATACGGTAAAGCCACTTGACAGAGCCGACATAGTATTTATCATACGGGCTACCAAGCTTGTATCTCCGAATGCAAAAAGAGTAAATATTC
Organism: Bacteroidales bacterium; assembly: GCA_021106655.1. Lineage (GTDB taxonomy): Bacteria > Bacteroidota > Bacteroidia > Bacteroidales > SMBSF77 > SMBSF77. Next base: position 7,505 of record JAIOTT010000143.1, on the reverse strand, counting down.
TTCCCAAAATCTGGAAAAATGGAGCTCCGGGAGGATGGCCTACCTGAAACTTATATGCTGTCGCAATATATTCACCGCAATCCCAAAAACTTGCAGTTGGCTCGGAGGTGATAATATAAACCGTGGATGCAATAGCGAATATGATCCAACCTGATATATTGTTAATCTTTTGATACATAAAAAAATGAATTTAGTTCACAGGTGGAATCCAAATTTTGAGAGCATCATCTATCTTTTTCTGAAGTTCGGCTTGCTGGTTAAACTGAGCTATTTCAGAAAGACGTTGGAGAACCATAATAGCCTGCTGCTTTTGCTGTGCAAAATCCCTGGCTCTATTATTATCAAGAGAATTATAATATACCAGTTCAGCATAATTGTTTTTTAGCAGCTGTTCAATTATAGCATTAGCTTTTTCTATTTCGCCTCCCCTGTAATATACTTCTGCAAAAGGAAGCATATAGAAATCAAACTTCACTTTGTTATCAGGAAAAAATTCAATGAATTTATCACTTACCTTAGATGCTGAGTCCAGCTTATTTTTATCCAAAAGCGCCTGAGCTAATCTGATATAGTTATTTTTTGGAATTCTGGCATCACGATAGCTTTCTCTGTCGACAGTAACATCAGGATCTTCAAGATTCCCCCATTTGCATTCATTAAGCAGGATGTCATATGATTTATCTACATTAACTCCACCCATCTGTGAAAGATAATGCTCTGCCGGATATGGCATTAATCGATATACAATACCCTCTGCATGAACATATTTATCGATATTCATAAAATCAGCTACACTCGATGGATTAGCAAAATAAACAGGTCTTTCCCAATTGTTTGAAGCAATGAAGTCGAGCATCATCAGGTCGTTTTTATAAATATAATTCTTTTTGATCTCCCATTCGATATATGGTACTATCTTATCAGCCTTATCTTTTGGCACAGTCCCGTTTCCAACAACTGTAGCCGAATCTACATATAATCTAACTTTTTTTGTTGGAAAATAATTGATCTTTTTCCCGCTTTGCAAAGGCAGTTTTGTCTGCTCATTATCACTTGCAACAAAATCTATCAATTCTTTAAGATCAGTATAGCCTTTAATTTTTCTTCTTTCATAGAAAGGGATATACATATTTATACCATTATTATATTGATCCGGCCTGAGTGTTAATGGAAGTGGGTCTGAATCATATACTTTTCTGCTTAGCTGATGAATATACCATGCACCTGAGGCAAGCATAAAGTTAACAACTCTTACATCAGTACGTATACCTTCCACCTCCTGGACGTACCAAAGCGGGAAAGTATCATTATCACCATTAGTAACCAGTATAGCATTAGGTGCACATGAATTAAGATAATTCGCAGCAAAATCCCGTGCAGCATACTTACCTGAGCGATTATGATCATCCCATCCTTGCTGTGCCATATTTGCCGGGACAAGAATTAATGTTATAAGAATGATCAAGATGGAGGATAATTTCGGATTTAATTTTTTACTCAATGCATCAGCTATGGCAAATACTCCAAGTCCTATCCAAATGGCAAATGCATAAAATGACGCTGCAAAGGCATAATCACGTTCACGTGGCTGGTAAGGGTATTGATTTAGATATATAATGATGGCTAAACCTGTCATAAAAAACAATAAGGCAACAATAAATGTATCCCTTTTGTTTCTGTTCATGTGAAAGAAAAGTCCGATCAAACCAAGTATAAAAGGTAGGAGATAAAATTTATTTGTAGCATTATTTATCTTATTGTTTGGTAATGTATCCTGAGGTCCTAATCGCATTTCGTCGAGGAAAGGAATACCACTTATCCAGTTACCATCTGTAATATTTCCATGGCCCTGAATATCATTTTGCCTTCCTGCAAAATTCCACATAAAATACCTGAAGTACATATGACCTACCTGATAGCTGAAAAAGTACTTTAGATTTTCACCAAATGTGGGTTTATAGATCACTTCAGTAGTTCCATCAGGTTTACTAACAGATATTGGTATCCCCTTGTCGCCACCCCAGCTTTTATATGCACTTTTATGAATACTCTTCTGAGAGCTCCACATTCTTGGGAAAATCGTCTCAAACCTGGGATCATAATTTGGCAGGGATTCTTTCCTGTCGTTTGTCATTACATATTTCCCTGCTTGCTTATCTTTAATATAGATAGGATTACCATCTATATATGGATCTTTACTGTCGAGGGGTGCATTATAATATTGCTCGTGTACCAAGGGCCAATCGCCATATTGTTCTCTGTTAAGATAGGACAACAAGCTGATCGCCTCTTCCGGATTGTTCTCATCAATTGGTGTATTTGCATTTGAGCGGATCAATAAAAGAAAGAAAGTGGAGTAGCCTATCAGGATAAATGTAAATCCCAGGATAATAGTGTTCAGTATAACTTTCTGCTTTCTGACAGTATATCTTAACCCCCATATTATACCACCAATTATAATTATAAAATATACAATGGCTCCGGAGTTGAAAGGTAAGCCAAAGGAATTGACAAACAGAAGCTCAAATTTACTGGCAAGCATTACTATCCACGGAATAATAATAAACATCACAAAGGCCAGGATCAAAAAAGAAATAATAAGAGTTTTAAAAATTCCCTTGTTTGTAGGTTTATATTTTTTAAAATAATACACAAATGTAATTGCCGGAATAGCAACCAGGTTAAGCAGGTGAACTCCAATTGACAACCCGATAAGATATGCGATAAGAATTATCCATCTATACGAATGTTTTTCATCTGCCTGTTCTTCCCATTTTAATATTGCCCAGAAAACAATGGCAGTAAAGAAGGATGACATTGCATATACTTCACCTTCAGCCGCAGAAAACCAGAAAGAATCACTAAATGTATATGCTAAAGCCCCAACAATACCACTTCCCAGAATAGCATATTTTTTACCTTCAGTCATCTCTGAGTTATCAGTAGCTATTTTTCTTGCAAAATGGGTTATTGTCCAGAAAAGGAAAAGTATTGTGAAGCTACTTGAAAGTGCTGACATGCTATTGATCATCAATGCTACTTTAGAAGTATCACCAAAGGCAAAGAGTGTAAAAAATCGGCCAAGTAGTTGAAAAAAAGGAGCTCCCGGAGGGTGTCCTACTTGTAATTTGTATGCAGTGGCAATGTACTCACCACAATCCCACCAGCTGGCTGTTGGTTCAAGAGTTAAAAAATATACCAGTGTAGCGATAGCAAAAACTATCCATGCTATCAGGTTATTTAGTTTTTTAAAGTTTCCCATTTTTATTACTGATTTGGTAAAATTATGATCAACAGATGTACTGTTTTTTAATCAACGAAAATACTCATTTTGATTAATATAAACTGATATGTTTGAAATTTTAATGTGAATTAACGATTTTTAACAGAATTGGGGGGACGTTAAGTGGTTAATTAGGGGAAAGTTAAATGGTTAATTAGTTGAGTAGTTAATTGGGAGGGGAAGTTAATTGGGAAGATACTGTCATTAGTAGTATAGTTTTTACTAAAATTTCTTGTAATATTTTTTGTATTCGGAAATATTTTCTACTTTTGCAGTCCCGTTTCGGGAAAATGTCCGATGGTGTAACTGGCAACACGTCTGATTTTGGTTCAGAAGAGTCCAGGTTCGAGCCCTGGTCGGACAACAGAGCCTCTTGCTTTTGCAGGGGGCTTTTTGATTTTAGATTGTTGGTTAGCGATTGTTGATTTTTGATGTAGATACTTGCTATCAGTAGTTTTTTTCTCGCTAAGACACGCGCCAACCAAAACTCTTTATACATCTGTGTTAATCTGAGAAATCTGTGGCTATTCTTCTTTAAGTATTAGATTAAGAAAATCCGTACTTTTGCGAAAATTTCTAATACATCAAAATATAATCTACAGTTCATGGCAAATAAATCACGCAAAATATATATTTACCTTCCTCTGCTATTTTCTATTGTTTTGATTATCGGAATATTGCTGGGGATGAAACTTGTATCGTTCAGTAATGCTGATAATAATTTCTTTTCAATAAACCTGAAAAAGTATAATAAGATCAACGATGTCATTTATTATATTGAAAATTCATATGTTGACTCTGTTGACAAGGAAGAGATGATGGAAAAAGGTATTATTGGGATGTTGGAAAATCTCGATCCTCATTCTCAATATATCAGTGTTGAAGATTTTAATGAGATCAATGATCCTCTTGAAGGTAATTTTCAGGGAATAGGTGTGCAGTTCAGGATGCTGAGAGATACAATTACCGTTATTAATACTATTCCTGGTGGCCCTTCCGAAGGAGCAGGTATTTTGGCAGGTGATCGTATTGTTAAGATTGAGGGTGATCTGGTTGCGGGAGTTAATTTCCCGGAGGATGATGTAAAGAAAAGACTAAAAGGGACAAAGGGGACAGAAGTAAAAATAAGCGTATACAGATGGGGCGAAAAAGGTCTGCTTGATTTTACCCTCACCAGAGGCATAATACCTACTTATAGTGTTGATATTTCGTATATGGTAAAGGATTCTATTGGCTATATTAAAGTAAGCACTTTTTCAGGAACAAGCTATTCTGAATTTGTTGAAGCTCTTGAAAAACTCAGTGATGAGGGTATGCAAAAGCTTATCCTTGACCTTAGAGGCAATTCCGGCGGTTTACTATCTGAGGCAATAAGTATGGCGGATGAACTTCTCAAAAAAGGCGAATTAATAGTCTATACAGAAGGGATTAACAGATCGAGTGATTACGCTTTTGCAACAAAAAAAGGTCTCTTTAATGAAAAACCATTAATCGTTCTGATAGATGAAAGTTCTGCTTCTGCCAGTGAGATCATTGCAGGAGCAATACAAGATAATGACAGAGGAACAATTGTTGGCCGAAGATCTTATGGAAAAGGCCTTGTTCAGGAACAGCTCGGCCTTATTGACGGGTCGGCAATCCGATTAACAGTTTCAAGATATCATACTCCGACAGGAAGATGTATTCAAAAATCATATAATAACGGAATAGAAGATTATTACAGAGAGTTTCACAGGCGTTATGACAATGGAGAATTGGAAAATGCCGACAGCATACGCTTTATTGATTCCTTAAAATATACAACGCCCAAAGGCAAAATCGTTTATGGGGGAGGTGGCATAATGCCTGATGTGTATATAGCTGTTAAATCAGGAGAAATGTACAGGTATTTTAACCTGCTTGTAAACAAAAACCTGATCTACTTATTTTCATTCGACTATACCGATAAACATCGCAAAAAATTAAATCAGTTCAAAAGCGCAAAAGATTTGGATCAGAATTTTACTATTACAGCTAAAATGTTTGATGATTTTGTGAAATTTGCTGAAGACAATGGTGTACAAAGAGATGAAGAAGGAATAAAATTTTCACAAAACAGAATAAAGAATCTTATTAAGTCTCTTATTGCCAGGAATATCTTTGATGATGAAGGTTTTTATCCGATTTATCTTCGGTCGGACAGTACCTTTATAAAGGCAGTGGAGATGCTATCAGATGAAAATTATGTATTTTAACTCGAAACACATAACCCGTAATAATTTCAAATTATCATTCTTCAAGGAAACCTATCAGCTTAATCCTCCGAAAACTCTTTTAAAAGTTTTCTATATGCTGAGAACACATTTGCACGGGAGATAAAGCCAACATATTTATCATCTTTCAGGACGGGAAGGTTGTATTTACCACTCTTATGGAATTTCTGTGCAACTTCTTCCATCGATTCATCAGTCTGCACAATAATATCTGGCATAAACATCAGATTTCTGACATAGGTATTATCATACATTTCTGGTTTGAACATAATATGGCGAATATCGTCAAGAAAAACTATACCCAGAAAAGTTTTATCTTTATCAACTACAGGGAAAACATTACGATGAGAATCTGATACAACTTTTACCAGGTCGCCAAGAGAAGCGTCAGCGTTTATAGTGCTAAAATTGGTTTCAATTAATTTCTTAACCTGCATACGCATAAGAGTGGCTTTATCCTTATGATGAGTGATTAATTCACCACGTGCAGCAAGCTGTATGGTATAGACTGAATTTTTTTCAAAAATCCTTATTGTCACATACGATATAACAGACACTATCATTAAAGGCAAAAACAACCCATAACCACCTGTTATCTCAGCAATGAGAAATATTGCTGTAAGTGGAGCATGTAAAACGCCGGAAATTAAACCGGCCATGCCCACCAGGGCAAAATTACTTTCGGATATATGGCCAATGTCAAAATAGTTATACGTCTTGGCAAAAAACAAACCGGTATTTGCTCCCATAAACAATGTCGGGGCAAAGATCCCTCCTACGCCACCACTGCCAAATGTAACTGAAGTAGCAATGATTTTAGTTAATATTATTAGTAAAATCAACCCTAGGATCACTACTTCATTATTCTTGTAAATATAAAAAATACTGTTATCAAAAAGATAGCCATAGTTCCCATTCAAACAGGAATTAATAGCTTCGTATCCTTCACCGTAAAGTGATGGAAGAAAAAATATTAATATCCCGAGAGATAATCCGCCGGCTAATAATTTGTAATACCAGCTTTTTATACGACTGAATACTCTTTCAATAGAAACGTACATACGAGTAAAATAGACAGAGACCAGGCCTGCGAAAACTCCAAACAATATATAAAAATGAACATCCCCGATCATGAATTTTTCCTTTATTTCAAAAGGATACAGAACATCCTGCCCAAGAAAAAAATATGATGTCAAAGCAGCAGAAACCGAAGCCATTAGCAATGGAACCAGGGCCGACATAGTCATATCGATCATAATGACTTCAAGAACAAAAACAATAGCAGTAATAGGTGCTTTAAAGATGGCCGACATGGCACCAGCACAGGCAAAGCCAACCAGTTGTGTGATCTGCCGGGAATTCAGATGCAGTGCCCTGCCCAGATTTGAACCTATAGCCCCTCCGGTAGCAACTGTTGGGCCTTCCAATCCCACAGACCCACCAAAACCTACAGTTAAGGCACTCGTTATAATTGATGTGAAAATATTATGACGCTTGATTTGCCCGTTATTTTTAGAAATGGCATATAAGACGCTTGGAATTCCATGACCAACACTTTGTTTTATTATAAAACGGATGAAAATAACTACAGCAAATAAACCTACAGCAGGATATATGAAATATAGATAATTTTGATAATTGATAGTAAATCCGCTTGTAAGCAATGATTGAATAAAAAACACTGAATTTTTGATAACAACAGCCGCAAATCCGACAGCAAGGCCAACGACAACACTTAGCATTAACAGGAAATTCCTGTCGCTAATATGCCTCACCCTCCAAAGAAGAAAACGACCCAATAAACTTTGCTTTTTCATGCTCATTGAAAACTATCAGGTGCGAAAATAGTTAAATATTTTTACTTCAAAATGGCCTTATAATTTTAATTTTAGCAGTTTATTCTTTTCGCTTTATTATTAATTTCACTTTATCTGCTTTAACTATCTTTTTATAAAAATTTCTAAATTTTT
>JAIOTT010000161.1 GCA_021106655.1 Bacteroidales bacterium | reverse complement strand
GAAAAAACGTTATGGGGAAACTATACATTTTTTAATTGATGTCCAGGAAGAAACCAAGCCCTATAGTGTAATAAAACTTATTCTCCAGCCGCTGGTAGAAAATGCAATTAATCATGGTATTCTTCAAAAAATTGGTTCTGGTATTGTTAACGTATCAATTTTTCATAAAGAGGGGATTCTTTATTATCAGATTATAGATAATGGAGTTGGAATCGATATTGATAGAGTTGAAAAACTATTAAAGCAAACAGATGAGCAAAACATTGGTTTTGGTATAAAAAATGTTAATGACAGGATACAACTACATTTTGGTAATAAATTTGGAGTATTTTTTGAAAATATGCCAAGTGGTGGAACAAAAGTAACTGTAAAGCAGCCTTTTAAAGTTAGGGATAATTAATTATGTTTCAAGTTATGATTGTTGATGATGAGGAAATTATAAGAGATGGAATAGCCAATTCTATTGATTGGTTAACTCATGATATAAACATAGTTGCACAAGCTGGAAATGGTAAAGAGGCACTAGTAAAAGCTCGGAAGTATCAACCTAATATAATTATAACAGATATAAGTATGCCTATAATGGATGGAATAACTTTTATCAAGATATATTTAAATGAATTTCCAGATACAAAGGTAATTTTTTTAACAGGTTATGATGAATTTAGTTATGCTAAAGAAGCAGTAAATCTTCATATTCATGAATATATATTAAAACCGATAAATGCAGAGGAATTAACAAAGAGTGTTATAAAAATAACTGAACAGATAAATATTGAAAAATGTTATTTAGAAGATCATGAATATAAAACTAATTTAATTAAGGAAAATCTGCCTATTTTACAATCTAGATTTTTAGAGGGATTAGTAAAAGGAGAATATACTAAAAGGGATCTTATTGAAATTAAAGCGGCTAAGTTAAATATATATATTGCTGGACCCCATTACCAGATTTTCTTAGTAGCAATCGATAATTTTGCTTTAATGTTTGATGGGGTAATAGAAAATGAAAGTGGTTTATTGAGAAATTCAATACACAAAATAATACAAGAAATTGTTGACTCTTTTTTTAAAGGAACAATAGTAATTTTTGGATATAATACTTTCTTAGGATTTGTTAATCAAGCTATTCCTGGAAAATCATTAATAGAAATGTTCATTAAGATAAAAAATAAGGTGTATCAATATCATAGAATTTCATTAACTTTTTCTTATGGTAAAATTGTTAGTGAACTTGAAAAATTACCAGAATCAACTTTACAAGCATATAATGCATTACGGAAAAAAATTCACAAAGAGAAGGGATCAATAATATCATACGAAGAAATTGAAATGAATTTTCAAACAGATCCTGTTATATATCCTTCAAAAGATGAGAAAGAGTTATTGGAAGCCCTAAGAATGATGGATAAGGTGAATTTAAAGTTAGAACTAGAAAAAATATTTAGTAATTATTCTAGTTTTTGTGACTCTCAAGCATTGATTAAAAACAATTGTTTAAAACTTATCTTTATAAGTATTGGTGTTCTGGAAGAATTTGACATTAATATCGAAAAATATTTAACTAGATCATATCAACCTCATATAGAAATTGAAAAATTTGATACCCTTAAATCTTTAAAAACATGGCTTTTTAATAGCTTTGAGCTCTTTGTTGAAGTGTTGATAAAATCAAAAAACAGAAAATATAAAAAAATTATAAATTATTCATTAAAATATATAAAAGAAAATTTTAATAAAGACATTTCTCTAGAAACCATAGCTACGAAGGCATATATAACACCTGGTTATTTCAGTAAAATATTCAAACTAGAAACAAAACAAAATTTCACTGAATATCTAAATCGTTATAGGATAGAGAAAGCAAAAAAAATGTTAAAGCAAATCGATTTGAAAATATATGAAGTGTCTGAAAATGTTGGATATCATGACTATAAATATTTTTCATATAATTTTAAAAAAATTACCGGATACTCACCACAAGAATACAGAAATAGAAGTTGATTGTAATGTTTTAGATTAATAAAATTTTGGTGTAACCAGAACGTAACTAAAAACGTAAGCTGCATACAATGTTTATTGCATAACTAAAGTACCCAAGTTGCAAAGAGGAATTCCCCAATAATGCAAGGCTAAAATCCCCACTATTCCCTATGTGTCAAGATAGTTGAAGCATAAACCAAACACTAATTATAGAATAAAATATCTATACGATATATAAATTAACCAATTGACAATATAAATTTATTATTATTTAATGAAAACAAAATTTAATAGCAGGAGCATCACGATGACACATAGAGAGAGGGTCATTACAGCCCTGAAACATAGAGAACCGGATCGTGTACCCATAGATATTTGGGGGTCAGCCAGCCGTATATGCAATAAATTATATTTTGAAATAGTAAAGGATCAGGGCTGGAAAGAGCTGGGACCTTGTATTAAAGTTAGCCGTTCAGGAGACTATGTGGATGATCGGGTATCTGATCTGGTAGGTAGTGATTTTCGGCATATAAATATTGGGAAACCGGATAATTACAAATATAAGACAAATGAACGTGGAGAAGCAATCAGTGAATGGGGATGGGGTTTAACTAAAGTTGCAGGAACTTCTACAGTATCCTTTAATCCTTTGGCTGACGCAGAAGAGGGTGATATTGAAAAGCATACCTGGCCTGTAGTGAAAGATGCCGGAAGAATAAGAGGCATTAAAAAACAAGTTGAAATATTGCATGCCGATAATGAATACTTTATCAGCGCCGCATCAGGTGTTTCCGGAATGATGATAGACTTGGGACCCTTTCTGAGAGGTTTTGAACAATTTCTCATGGATTTGTACATTAATGAGTCATTCGCACACAAATTAATTGGTAAAATAGCAGATGTAATTATTCAGTTCTATTCTTACTATCTTAAGGACGTGGGTCCGATGATAGACTGTGTTGAGTTTTCCAGCGATCATGGAATGCAGGATCGCCTTTTGGTGTCCCCGGATATGTATCGTAAATTTTTTAAAGAACCGTATACCAGAGTTTTTCGTGAAGTTAAGAAAATTGCTCCCAATGCTAAAATCTTTCTGCACTCCTGTGGTTCAGTGCGGGTTCTTATTCCTGATTTTATTGAAATGGGTGTAGATATTCTGAACTCTCTTCAACCAAAAGCTGTAGGGATGGACTCTTTTGAATTAAAAAAAGAGTTTGGAGATGAAATTGTTTTTCATGGAGGACTAGATCT
>JAIOTT010000055.1 GCA_021106655.1 Bacteroidales bacterium | reverse complement strand
ATTCTGAATAAAAAACACGGGAGATACAGATATAGTTACATAAAATATTCTTAAAAAGGTCTTCTTTAAAAATTCTTTCACATTAAATTTGAGAAGTCTTTTTAACAAGAACAACTGTACTATAACCATTACAATAGAACTAACAATATAAGTTACTAAAATATAGTATGGCGGATATCCCAACATGAATAACACATATGCAGCTGGTAAACTTAGTAAAGAAATAATGCTTAAAATTATTTGAAACCATTTAATTCTGCCGGTTGCATGTACTGCTGCAGGTATTCCCGAAGATGTAACTTCTATTAATGCGTTAATAATCATTAAGTTTATAAACACAGAAGTATATTGTGGCACTTCCCCTAACCATAGTTTTAAAATAAATTCTGTTTCCAGAATAAACAGCATAGCTGGGAACAACATCAAAAAAAATGAATATTTAGAAATATAAAAAGCTAATTGTATTGTTCTTTCTGAGTTACCACTACTGAAGCTCTTTGTAATTTGAGGTATTGCAGCCTGACTAAGGGATTTTGAAAACATTAAAATAAGATGATTAACCTGGTTTGCAATACTAAAGGAAGCATTAAGAATTGTTCCAAAAAATAGATTAATAATTATTGCTGTACCTTGAACTTTACCAACAACCGCTCCGGCACCCAGTAAAATCCATCCTGAAAATACTATCATTTCTTTATATTTACTCCAATTATTTTGGAAATTCCAGCGGATAATATGTTTATATTTTTTATGACAATAAAGATAATACAATGAAGGAGGGATTATCATTACAATCATCATTAAAACAGAATATAATCTTAAGCGATTTCCTAAAAAACTAATAACTATTAAAACAACCCCAAGTCGTAATAAACTTCTAAGTATTTTAATAGAAGCCCTTGTTGAGAATTTTTCCTGTGCCGTAATCAAACCCTGAAATGGAATGCATATAATTGAAAAAAAAGCCCCCCAAACCGAAAATCTAAAAACAAACATCGCATCATCAAGTTTGCTATATTGTACATTCAGATAATTTAAAATATAAAACCTACCCACAGTTTCGGCAAATAGTATTAATAGTAGTGCCAAACTAATGTGAATTACCAAACAGATATTAAACACCTGATTGACTCCTGTTGAATTGCCTTTACCCATCTCAAATGTAATGTAACGATAAGTGGTTGTTATCATTACTGTATTTAAGAAGCCCATCATTACCACAATACCACCTACAATACTGTATAGTCCAAAATCAGATACTCCCAATGCCTGAAGCACTAAACGAGTTGATATTAGACTTACTATTGAAGTAATGATTAACTGCACATACAAAATAAAGCTATTCTTTATTATTCTGGTGTTATCGTTCATTTATTCAGCTTATTGCTTCTCAGGATTAAGCATATTATGTTGATAAAGAAAATATCCTTTTTTGAATTACCTTGCATTTGAATAGATTTATTTATGGTTTATACAGTGCAAATGCATCTCATATATCTAAAGTTTATCTCAAAAAAATCAATATGCTATTACTATTTGTATGTGTCTGTCCAATATTAATCACTTTCAAAGCAATCTATATATATAGACTTTAGAGAAATGATAAATCAAATCTATTATAGGGAGGTACTACTTTTTGCATCAAAACACCTTCAATTACCTGACGGATGTAATCGACATGATTGTATGTAATTAAACAAACTGAAAGTAAAGGCTCACCCATATTATTCACCCTTTTCACACATTAAAAAAATACTCGAACATAAATCCGGATACTGTTGACCTAACTGATAACATCCTTCGAGATATTCGGGGGAAATAATATCTGTATCCAAAATCTTGTCCCATTGAAAACCAGCAAATGCTTTAAAAAAGATTCCTGAACGATGTATTACATTCAAACCTGCTAACTTTGCATCTCTTTCCAATGTATCCAAAGTATAAGTGATTTTATGACCATGTTCAGCTTCGGCAGGCGTTATGGCAGTGTTATGGCTAATTATTCCCATTTTTACAGCAATTTGCCTTGAAGGTGCATTGGCATTTGGACAAACTAAGAAAAATCTACCATTATCTGACAACCATTCATCATTAATCATTTTTAATACCGCAACCCTATCATCAATATGTTCCAAAACATGAGTTAATATAATGTTATCGTATTTTGTTTGAAGTGTAGCTTCTTCAAAAAGTGAATGAATAAATTTTATTTTTTTTCCATACTCCTTTTCGGCAACATTGATTGCCTCAGATGAAGCCTCAACACAAGTTATATCATTAAAATAGGGAGAAAGTCTTCGGGTAAAATCTCCTTTAAAACTGCCTAACTCCAATAAATTTCCTTCTTTAAAAAATGGAATAAAAGATTTTAACATAAATGGGTGCATTACGTCAAAATCAAAACCATACGCATATTTATGGTATGGTGTGTCTTTTATTTCCTCATTGTAGTCTCTTTTTTTTTTCATAATTTCTAATCCCAATATTTATTTTTTTCAATAAGTTGTTTAT
>JAIOTT010000302.1 GCA_021106655.1 Bacteroidales bacterium | reverse complement strand
TACATTATCAACAATCATATATAATCTGTTCTTCCCTGACAGGAAATTCCAATCCTTAATACTGAAGGCGGCGATGACCAGGAGAATCAGGACAAGCAGAAGAGTAACAGATAATTTTCGCTTTAGGGATGTTTTCAAGTTTAGGGTTTTATTTCTTTAGCAGCTTAGCCGCTTCATTAACTTTGATTCTTTCCCCATTGTTAAAAGCAATAACGAAAGCATCTTTAAATCCTTTCTTGCGCAATTGTTTTTTTAATTTGCTTGCTTCACTAACAGAATACTCCTCTCCAACAGTAAATTTATATTGTCCATCCCTGAAGTATTTCTGAACTCCGCTGAGGTTTTTAAAACATGAGGAATTTATCGGGATATCATTTTCGCTGGAGAAAAACTGTACTTTAAAAACAATGCCCTTAACATTATTTGAGATAGTATCTGCTATTGCTTTAGAGGGATCCTTGTCATCTTTATCAGTGCTGATATGTAAAGTGGATGCTGTTTTCTGGGATTCGTATTCATTTTTATAATCTCTAAATGCCCTGTAAATTGCTGAAGCTATATAGGTTTGGCCCAGATCTGACATAAGAAATTTTTCTTCTTCAAGATTACTTAAAAATCCTGTCTCAACAAGAACCCCGGGCATAGTTGTTTTATATAATACCAAAAACCCATCTTGCTTAACACCCCTGTCTTTTCTTCCAACACGTTCTCTGAATTGGGCCTGGATTTTTGAAGCGATGTTCAGGCTTTGATCCAAAAAAGCATTTTGATACATAGAAAAGATGATATATGCTTCCGGAGAATTTGGATCATATCCGTCATATTGTTCCGAATAATTATCTTCCATAAGTATAGATGCATTTTCTTTTCGTGCAACTTCGAGGTTGGCTGCGCTTTTGTGCAATCCCATAACAAAAGTTTCGGTACCGAAAGGGGAAGATGACTTTACTCCATTACAATGGATAGAAATAAAAAGATCGGCATTATTTTTATTAGCGATCTCAGCGCGCTTGTATAATTCAATAAACTTATCAGTTTTACGTGTATAAATAACTGTCACATCAGGGAAATTCTCTTCAACATAATTACCAAATTTTAGCGCAATAGTAAGAGCAATATCCTTTTCTTTTGAAAACTTCCCTAATGTGCCGGGATCGTGTCCTCCATGCCCTGCATCTATAATAATTTTATTTACATTTAGCTTATCTTGCGAAAATGCATAATCGCTTGCAAGAAGGAAGAGACAACAAATACCAAAAAATAAAACTAATCGTTTCACCTGAATAATTATTTTAGTTAGCTTTGAATCTTGAATTTATACATGATAATCATTGATATTACAAAAATAACACATTATCAAACCTGTTTATAACAAATTGTATACTAAATTATTAACAAATCAGCTGTTTAAATCTCTCTGTCTGATTGCTATTTTTATGCTTATCTCAGTAATATCTAACGCTCAGGATACCACATTTCATATATTAGATGACAGTCTGCTGGTTAACAAGGATACAATTGTTAATGATACTTCCTTTAGATCCCGGCAGAGGTCAGGCAAGGCACTAAGCTCTTTAGTGGAATATTCATCTTTCGATTCTATCCGTTTTGATGTTCAAGTGCAAAAAGTTTATATGTTTGGAAATGCTGAAATAAACTATGACAAAATTAACCTAAAAGCAGCTTATATCGAAATTGATTTTACAAAGAGTGAATTATTTGCAGAAGGATTACCGGATTCTACAGGAGAAGTGGTTGGAACGCCTGTTTTTGAAGAAGGAGGAAAGAGTTTTAATTCAAAGCAAATGTTTTACAACTTCGACACAAAGAAAGGATTAATAAAATACGTTATAACCCAGGAAGGAGAAGGATATATTCATGGTAGTATTATAAAAAAAATGTCGGATGATATCATTTATATTAAGGGTGGGAAATATACAACATGTAGTCATGAACATCCTCATTTTGAGTTCAGGTTTGATAAATCCAAGGTTATCCCGGACGATAAGATAATTACAGGACCGGCATATCTTGTGATTGAAGGTGTTCCAACTCCCCTGGCAATTCCATTCGGCTTATTCCCCAATAAAAAAGGTCAAACGTCAGGTATACTCATTCCTACATGGGGTAACTCGGCCAACAGAGGCTATTTCTTTGAAAATGGTGGCTACTATTGGGTAATTAATGATTACCTTGATCTGGAATTAAGAGGTGATATTTATACAAGAGGGAGCTGGGCAATAAAGACAGGGTCACGTTATAAAAAGCGTTACAAATATAGTGGGGGAGTTAACATGAATTATGCCAAGAATATTATTGGTGAAGAAAACTCCACTGATTTCTCTAAAAGCACTGATTTTTCTTTCCGATGGGCTCATAAACAGGATCCAAAAGCCAGGCCCAACAGCCGCTTTAATTCAAATGTAAATATTGTAAGTAATAATTATAACAAGTATAATCCTTCAAACACAAATAGTTACTTATCCAATACCTTCCAGTCGAGCGTTTCATATTCGACTAACTGGGAAAATAAGTACTTCCTGACAGCTAACCTGAACCATAGTCAGAATACACTAAACAGAACCATTAGTTTAATACTTCCGGAATTATCCTTTTCTGTTAACAGATTTTATCCTCTTAGAAAAAAAGAAAGAGTTGGTAAGCTTAAATGGTATGAAAACATGAGTGTTGACTACAGGATGAACATGAAAAATCAACTTGAAACTTATGATTCTCTCCTCTTTGAACCAGGTACACTTGAGAAATTCAGAAATGGAATGAAACACAGCGTCAGCATGAGTGTTCCACTAAAGATCCTTAAGTTTTTGAATATGACCAACAGCATAAATTATACCGACAGATGGTATGCTCAAACTTATGAAAAAAGGTGGACAAACGACACTCTTTTCTCTGGTAATGATACTATTGTTGGCTATGTCAAAACTGATACAATATTCGGTTTTCAGACAGCACGTGATTTTAGTTTTTCATCGTCTGTCACAACAAGAGTATATGGAATATTGCAATTCAAAAAAGGTCCGGTTAGAGCCATACGCCATGTGTTATCGCCAAGAATAGGCTTCAGCTACCGCCCTGATTTTGGAACACAGCAGTGGGGATATTATAAGTATTATGTAGATGGGAATTCCAATATTCATAAATATTCCCGGTTTAATGGTACTGTCTTTGGCGGCCCGCCGGATGGAAAATCAGGAAGAATAACTTTTGGAGTATCCAACAACCTCGAAATGAAAGTCAGATCAGGGAAAGATACAATTACTGGAATGAAAAAAGTAGTTTTAATCGAAGACTTTACAATATCATCATCCTACGATCTGGCAAAAGATTCGCTGAATCTGGCTCCCTTTACAATGAGTGGAAGAACAACACTTTTTGATAAACTGAAAATTCAGTATTCCAGTAGCTGGGATCCCTATATTATCGATGAAAATGGTCGAAACCTTAACAAATTTGAGTGGACAGAAAACCAGAGGTTACTCCGTTTTAAAAATTCAACTCTGAATTTCAGCCTGAGTTACCGCTTTAGCTATAGAGATTTTATGAAAGAGAGAGGATCAGAAATGGGTGCAGGGGATGAAAGGGAATCAGACAAGGGTACACAGGAAGAACTAGAGGAAATAAATGCTTTCCCTGAGGATTATGTTGATTTTGACAATCCTTGGAGTATGAATTTTTCATATTCACTAAGGCATGCTACTACATATAATCCTCAAACCACTAATAATGACCAAACAACTGTCCAGACATTATCCTTTAGCGGAGATATCAATATCACTCCTAAATGGAAATTCGCCTTCCGGTCAGGTTATGATTTTGAAAATAATGAATTTTCTTATACGTCAATTGATATTTACAGGGATCTGCACTGTTGGGAAATGCGTTTTGGATGGATCCCTACAGGTCTCAGAAAAAGCTGGAACTTTACAATAAATGTTAAATCCACATTATTACAAGACTTGAAATTATCAAAAAAGAAGGATTTCCGCGATCTTTATTAACAGTTATCAGTAGTCAGTTATCAGTAGTCAGTTTACTGTTTACTGTTTACTGTTCACTGTTAACTGTATTTACCAAGCCAATTTTTCAATATCCTCCGTCCATAAGGTGTCATAATCGACTCCGGATGGAACTGCAAACCTTTCACATCATACGTCTTGTGAGAAATCGCCATAACGTTTTCTTCACTATCTGTTGCTGTGATTTTTAATTCCCCCGGAAGGTTTTCTGCATCGACCACCCAGGAATGATAATGCCCTGCCTCAAATACTATAGGTACACTCTCAAATAAATATTCCTGTTCATCAATTATCTTTGCTGGTGTTGCCTGGCCATGCAATATTT
>JAIOTT010000086.1 GCA_021106655.1 Bacteroidales bacterium | reverse complement strand
TTATCGAAATCGGTAACCTCACCACCAATGAGGTAACGCTTTCCGTTAATAGTTACCATTTTGTGGTTGTTGCGCGGCGGGGGTGGGTTAACATCAGCCACTTCACACCAACCCTCATTACACTCTGCCCATTCATGTAAATCCTTTTGAGGAACGTCCTCTGATTTTGTGGATATACTTTGTGTAGTGTCCACCAATCCGCCAAAGATATACCACGAGCCGTTTAAATAAGCTGAGGCAAACTCGCAGCGCGGGGCGGGGCGGGTGTCTTGTGCTTTTAGGGTTGGGGTTGCAAAAAATGCAATTAGGATTGTTAGTGTAAGGATCTTTGTTTTCATAAATTTCGTTTTAATACATATCTGTAAAGTTAAGATATTTTTGTTGGAATGTGATAATTAATTATGGATTATGAATTACGAATTATGAATTACGAATTATATTTTACCTTATACCTTATACCTTAAACCTTAACCCGCAACTTTTTGACTTTATTTATATAACAAAAAAACAGCCGGTCGTTTATTTAGTTTGGGTAATCCATTTCTCCATTCTTTAATACTTAAGGTGGAAATGAATTCTGTTTCCAGGCTTACATCACAAGCTATGCATAACATGCTTTCGGCTGAGCATATTTTTATTAATGCATCAAAAAGGCGCATATTTCTGTATGGTGTTTCAATGAATATTTGTGTCTGATCTTTTTTATATACATCGTTTTCGAGCTGTTTAATCTGCTTTTCCCTTGCTTTTTTTTCAATAGGAAGATATCCTCTGAAGGCAAAATTCTGGCCGTTAAAACCTGATGCCATCAGTGCAAGGAAAATAGAAGATGGCCCGGTTAAAGGAATTACTCTGATATTTTTTTTATGTGCTATTTTTACAAGGCTTGCTCCGGGATCTGCAATACAAGGTAAACCTGCTTCTGATAAAATGCCTGTATCTTTTCCGTTTAAGTTCGAATTTAAATAATCTGAAATATCTCTCTCATCAGTATGCTCATTCAGAATATGAAACATAACATCATTAAAGTCTTTAGTATAACCTGCTTTGCGAAGAAAACGACGTGCGCTTCTAAGGTCTTCTACTATGAATTCATCAATGCTGTTAATAAGCTCAATATTAAAAGGTGGAAATATTTTATTGAAATCTCCTTCTCCTAAAGGAGCTGGAATTAGATAGAGTTTGCCATTTTGATTCATATAATCACTTATTCATTTATGCATTCAAACATTCACGCATTGCACTACCACGGAAGATTATTCGGATCAAGATTACCTCCAGATAATATAATGCCTATACGTTTATTTTTAAAATGGAATTCCTTATTGCCTGCAGGTGCATTTTTTTGTAAGAGTGCTGCCAGCGGTACTGCTGCCGAGGGCTCGATAATAATTTTCATCCTTTCCCATACCAGGATCATGGCTTTAACAATAGCCTCTTCATGTACAGTTACAATTTGTGCAACATGGTCTTTTATTATTGGATAGGTCAATGATCCAAGCGAAGTTAATAGTCCGTCGGCAATAGTTATTGGGTTTGTTGAAGGTATGAACTTGTTGCCATAAAATGAAAGACATGCATCTTTGGCACCTTCCGGCTCTGCTGCCACTACTTTAGTTTCGGGCGAAAAAAAATGTGTTGCAAGTGCTGTTCCGCTTAATAATCCACCGCCGCCAACAGGAGCCATAATAATATCAAGGTCTTTTATCTCTTCAAAAAGCTCCATAGCTGCAGTAGCCTGACCTGCAATTATCCTGGCGTCATTATAAGGATGTATTTCTATAGCATCAGTTTTAGAAATAATTTTTCGGAGTGTATCTTCCCTGTCCTTGAGGGTGGGTTTACAAAAAGTAATAATACCATTATAATTTTTAACAGCATCAATTTTAACCTTTGAAGAGTTATCAGGCATAACAATGAATGCTTTTGTATTTCTGAGTTGAGCAGCTCTGGAAAGTGCTGCCGCATGGTTACCTGAAGAATGTGTAGCGACTCCTTTTTTAAGGTCATCAACACTTAGTGAAAAAACTGTGTTAACAGCACCACGTGACTTAAATGCTCCGGCTTTTTGGAAGTTCTCACATTTAAAAAAGAGACTAGCTCCGATAATGGAGTTTAGGTTTTCAGATTTCAGAACTGCTGTACGGTGAATATGTTTTCGAATATTATTAGATGCCTGCCTGATAAACCCTTCATCAATATTATGAAGATATGCTGTCAATTTCGCTTGTGTTATGGTTTGGCCAAATCGTTTACCAGGCTATCACAGGTTTTGTTTAAAAGGATATAGACTTTGTGAAGTGTTGCTATTGCACAATGATATGGGTCGGGGATTGCCTGGTTTTTGCCAGGATAAATAACATTAGTAAGAAAATCAACTTTTTTTATGTCCTCATTATTTCTTGCAAAATATATTGTATCATGATATGCACCGGAATCCATAACATATATTTTATCATATATCTCAAAGTCACTGGCCGAAAACATACGCATAATATGGTCAGTAATATCAATACCATGAGTTTTTGAAAGTTCAATTGCCCTGATATCAGCAGGATGATTTATATGATGCGATTCGAAGCCGGCTGAATGGACTTCAATATTTTTAATGTTTCTTTTATTTAATTTGTCTTTAAGAATTCCGGCAGCCATCGGAGATCTTAACATATTCCCTATACAGACCATTAAAATTTTCATCAATAAATGTTTTAATTTCTCATAATTTTAAAAATCTTTTTCCTATGTAATACATTTAATTTGCAATATAAGGAAAATTTTGCAAACAATCACTATGGAAGGCAAAAAAAAGCAATAAAAAATCCGGATTAGGAAAAATCTGCAGAGAGTGAATTCACAATAATACGAAAATTATATTTTGATTTTTTTCTCAAGGTCTTCAACATAAACTCTGAATTGTTTATCTGTTTCAACCAGGTTATTTACTGTTCGGCAAGCATGTAATACGGTTGCATGGTCTTTATTCCCACAGTGAAGTCCAATAGTTGCAAGTGATGATTTTGTATGTTTTTTGGAGAAAAACATAGCAAGTTGACGTGCCTGAACAATTTCACGTTTCCTGGTTTTGGAATTAATGAGATCGAGAGGCAAGTTAAAATAATCACAAACGACTTTTTGTATATAATCGATCGATATTTCCCTTGATGTGTTTTTGACGAATTTATCAATCATTTGTTTTGCAAGGTCAAGAGTAATGGCTTTTTTATTGAGTGATGACTGCGCGAGGATTGATATAAGTGCGCCTTCCAGTTCTCTGACATTTGTAGTAATGCTGTAGGCAAGGTACTCTATAACTTCAGGTGGCATCTCAATGCCGTCGTTGTATAATCTTTTATGGAGTATTGCAATGCGTGTTTCGAGGTCAGGTGCTTGAAGATCAGCAGCGAGCCCCCACTTAAATCTAGAGAGCAACCTTGTTTCCATTCCAATCATTTCCACAGGTGGCTTATCAGAAGTAATTATTAACTGTTTCCCTGTCTGGTGTAAATGGTTAAAAATATGGAAGAAAATACTTTGTGTTTTTTCTTTGCCGGAAAGGAACTGAATATCATCAATAATAAGCACATCTATCATTTTGTAAAAATGAACAAAATCATTTTGATTGTTATTTCTTACAGAATCGATAAACTGGTGCAGGAATTGTTCGGTTGAAACATATAAAACAGTCTTTTCAGGGAAATTGATTTTTGATTGAATCCCTATAGCATGGGCAAGATGAGTTTTTCCAAGCCCGACATTACTATATAATAATAAAGGATTGAAAGCAGTTTTACCTGGTTTGCTTGCTACTGCAAAGCCGGCAGATCTGGCAAGACGGTTACAGTCACCTTCAATAAAATTTTCAAATGAATAGGCATCTATCAATTGTGATTGAACTTTTATCTTTTTTAACCCAGGGATCACAAATGGGTTTGGAATGTCTTTAGAAGAACCATTATTTATATCAATAGGCATCGAAACAGAAGGGTTTTTTGTTGCGTTTTTGTTGGTTGTCGGAACTTTAATTGTATAAGGTTTATTCGTATTAACAGCACTATCAATTACCATACTGTATTCTAGCCTGCCATTAGGACCAAGCTCTTTTTTTATAGTCTTTTTTAAAAGATTAATATAATGTTCTTCTAACCATTCATAAAAAAACTGACTGGGAACCTGAATTGTCAAAATACTGTTCTCCAGTTTCAAAGGCTTAATAGGTGTGAACCATGTTTTGTAACTTTGATAATTGATATTATCACTGATTACTTTAAGACAATCCTCCCAAATTTCAATGTGATTTTTTCCCATCCCCTAACAAAATGTGCTAAGTGTTTTTACAAATATTATATCTATATTCTTAATTTCTCCTAAACCAGATACTTACATGGCCAGGTTTTATTTTAGTTTATTTTAAAAGTAAAAGGCAGTATTTTTGCCAACAAATTAAGATAGAAAAAAGTTTAAAAAAAAATATTTTATTACTTGACTTTGAATTATTTTTATTGTATATTTTAGCACAAAAACATGCCAAAATTTCCCTTAAACCCCTGTTATTCTTATTTTTACTTACAGAATCCCTGGAGTTTTTTTTGTATAATATTTTTAAAAGAAGTAGTAAGTGAAAGGAATTGATCTCTTCAAAAAAAACAAATTTTTTTGATAAAATCGTCAGATAATTTTATTATAGTCCAATACACCCGTTAACATTATGAAAATTAAATTAAAACTAGAAATTTTCTGAATATTAATATTTCATAATTTTTTATAAAAGTAATTAAATTATAATTTGGAAATACTATAAATTAGATTTTTTTTTGACTGAAACTAAATTAACTTGAAATCTGCAGTTCGACATACTTCTGATAAGCTCAGTACCCGGTTAAAAAAAATCCTGAAACCCGAAACTAAAAAGCAGCAGCGGTAGTGGCAATCAAAACCAAAACTATAAACTTGAAACCTATTCAATATGGATATAAATACAAAATCTAGCATCAGCGGTATAATACTTACCGGAGGTATTAGCAGAAGAATGGGGAAGGATAAAGCTTTTATGAAACTCGGTAATAAATATTTTATTGAGATTGCGATTAGTGTAATGTCAGAACTCTGTGATGAAATACTAATCAGTACAAATACCCAAAGCTATGATAGTCTTGGGTATAGAACCGTTGTTGATGAAACTCCCGGTACAGGACCAATAGGTGGAATATATTCATGTTTGATCAAATCTAAAAACGAACATAATCTTATTATACCGGTGGATACGCCATTTATAAAAAAAGAAGTTTATGAGCAAATATTATTATGGAAAGACGAATTTCAACACATAGTTGCAGTTAATTATGATCAACTTCCTGAGCCTCTACATGCCTGTTATCATAAAGACCTTGCTGGAATTCTGAAAAGGTTTATTATGATGAAGAATTATAAGATACAAGAACTATCTAAGCACATAGGAACCAAATCTGTTCCAATCAACAAATCTATTGATTTTTTTAGTGATGACTTGTTCCTTAATGTGAATGATGAGAGCGATATGAGAAAGATTATGAGACAAAGAGAATCAAGATAATTTGAAAATTTGAGGATTTGAAAATGATTTTTTGTTTCAAAATTATTTTTATTTTTGCATAAATAATTTCTCCGAGCTATTATTTCTAAGGGTGTATCTAAGAGATAATAAGCCGATGGGTTTTGATGGAAACTTCATAGCCTCCCGATAGAATTATTCTTGAATTGGAAAGGAGAAAGTTGGTTTTTTTGTGTTTCACATTGTGAATTAACCTTCTTTCTTATTCAGGCTGAAGGTTTTTTTATTAAATGGAATACTTATTACCCATATTAATACTTATTGTTGCCTTTTTGTTTTCTTCAATAGGACATGGAGGTGCGTCAGGTTACCTTGCATTGATGGCAATTTTTGGTATAAGCACTATATATATGAAGGCTTCAGCTCTTACATTGAACCTTTTTGTTGCAGGGATATCCTTTTATTTATATCAAAGAAATGGTTATTTTAAATGGAAAGTGTTGTTTCCCTTTATTCTCGGTTCAATTCCTTTAGCATTTCTAGGTGCAAAAATTAATTTGGATCCAGATCTTTATAAGATAATACTGGGTATTTTATTAATTATTGCTGTATTACGGATAGTTGTAAAACATCATGAACCCAAATCAACAAATCAGCCACATTTTCTGTTAGGCCTTATTATTGGAATGATGCTTGGCTTTTTTTCGGGTATGATAGGAATTGGTGGAGGAATTATCCTTACACCTATTTTAATATTGTTTAATTGGGCAAAGATCAAAACAGCTGCTGCAGTTTCAGCTTTGTTTATTCTGCTGAACTCGGCCTCCGGACTTGCAGGCATTATTACTACTGGTATTAACCTTGAACCACATATTTATTTGTGGATAATAATGGGCATTTTGGGCGGATTAGCGGGTTCATATAGTGGAAGTATGAAATTTTCAACAAAAACACTAAAATATATCCTTGCTGCAGCTATGTTTCTAGCAAGTATAAAGTTATTGGTTTTTTAGTAATTTTGGTAGATGAAGCATTTTTCAAATCTACTAATAGTTGCAGGTAATGGACGTAATGTCGGTAAAACAACACTTGCATGCGAAATAATCAATAAGTACTCAAAGGATATTGATATAATAAGCTTAAAAATCTCTCCTCATATCCATAGTGACACTGGATCCGATTCGAAGTTTTTAATTAATTCATGCAATTTTGCTCTTATTGAAGAATTCAGTATTGACTCAAACAAAGACAGCTCAAGGATGTTAAAAGCCGGCGCAACTAAATCTTTCTATCTGCAGGTAAATGATATTTTTCTCGAGAAAGTTTTGCCATATACTAAAAGATTTATTGACTTTAATTCTGTTGTTGTGTGTGAATCCGGCTGGCTCCGCCAAGTTTATGACCCCGGATTATTTTTAATTGTAAACCATCCTGAAAAAACAAAAGTAAAGAAGAAGGCTGAACGACTCCAACCACTTGCAGATATGATAATTCACTATGACGGACATAACTTTGACCCTGATAAGGATTGTATTGTTTATACCAAAGATGGGTGGGGATTAAAAAACAACTAAGGGTGAAACTTTAGTTAATAATTTCCTAAAAATAAATATCAAACTTTAGTCAATTTACTAATTATTTGTTTATTTTCGCAGCCGAAAATATATTGTAATATATATATGTTAAGTATTAGATGTAAATGATCTTGTAATTTTTATTGAATGAAAACAAGAAGACAGTTTATTAAGATATCAGCAATAGGGGCAGGAGGATTAATGTTGGCAGGCTCATCAATTAAGTATCTGAAAGGAGCTGGCCCGGTTGAAAGAAAAATTCTTTCTTCCTCTTCGGATATCAAGTCCTCAAGAACACCAACCTATTGTGAAATCTGTTTCTGGAAATGTGCCGGCTGGGTACATAAAGATGACAATGGGAAGATCATAAAAATTATTGGGAACGATGAAGATCAGCATTGTAATGGACGGTTTTGCCCCAGAGGAACAGGAGGAGTAGGTATGTTTTATGATGAGGATAGACTCAAAACCCCACTTATTCGTACTTCCGAAGGAGGCAAGCAGGTTTATAGGGAAGCTTCATGGGATGAAGCTTTTGAATATATTGCCGCGAAGCTGAAAAAAATTGCAATTGAGCATGGACCGGAATGTGTTGCATTGTTCA
>JAIOTT010000023.1 GCA_021106655.1 Bacteroidales bacterium | reverse complement strand
TTGTGTCTTTCGTTTTCACACAGTCTGTGAAGCCAGTTGCAATTCAAGTTTTCAAAAGTATTTGTTTTTTTTATGGGACATTTAATAATACCCCAGCACATCAAAATAATATTTAGCCCAGATGAGGTACTTCCATTAATTCCCAAAATAGTTAGTATATTTATCTTCTGTTAAAAAATATATTTTATGAGACAGATATATGCGATAGGCGAAACTGTTTACGACTTAATTTTTCGGGATGAAAAGCTTATTGCAGCAAAGGCAGGAGGTTCCATGCTAAATTCTGCTGTAAGCCTCGGTAGATTACAGCTGCCTGTCCATTTTATTTCTGAGTTTGCAAATGATAATATCGGTAAGATAATCCGTGATTTTCTTTTTAAAAATAATGTCTCTGATGATTTTGTTTACAGATATAATGATGGGAAAACAGCTTTATCACTTGCCTTCCTGAATGAGACTTCAGATGCAGACTTTACATTTTATAAATTATTCCCCAGGAAAAGATTAAATATTTCATTACCTGAAATTCAGGCTGATGATATTGTATTGTTTGGATCCTTCTTTTCTCTGACAAGTCAGATTAGGACACAGCTAATGGAAATAATCCATTATGCTGCTGCTCAGGGTGCAATTATTATTTATGATCCTAACTTCAGAAAAGCCCATCTGCATCAATTGAATGAACTTAAGGAATATATACTCGAAAATATTTCTCTGTCCCATTTAGTCAGAGGATCTGACGAGGATTTCTACAATATATTTGCATGTTCAGATATTGATAATGCCTACAAGGAAGTTGTTAAGTGTGGATGTACAAATCTAATATATACTGCTAATAAAAAAGGTGTTTTTCTCAGGACAGATGACATTATGAATCATTTTGATGTAAATAAGATTAAACCTTTAAGTACTATTGGTGCAGGTGATAATTTTAATGCCGGAATTATCTTTTCATTGTATGAGCAAAATATTTCTTTATCACAGCTTGGAAATCTGGAATCAGAAAAATGGAATCGGATAATAGAAAAAGGAATTGATTTTGGTACTCATGTATGCCTGACTTATGATAACTATATAAGTAAGGATTTTGCCGGAAAACATTTGTAGTAGAGATTAAAGGCCGTTAATCTCTACTACAAATGTTTCTTCTTTCTTAACATCTGGTAATCGAGATAGTATAGCACTTTAATAGTGAAGATATTAGTGTTTGGAGCATTAAAGATGTTTTCCAGGTTTTCAAAGTAATTCTTAACAGATTTGTCTGCCTCAGTGAAAATTGCATTTTTCCACACCAATAAAAGCTCACTGCCCGGTGCAAATTCCCAGTTGTAGACCATATCAATATTAAAGGCATTATAATTGAAATCATGATTATTAGTGTACGTAGATGCTGTCAGGTATCCATCTTCCTGAAGATCGAAGAATTCATCGTAATTTACCCACAACCAATAGTGCCGTAAGCGGAAACTGAGTGAGGATGTATTATTGAAAACATAGTTTAAATTTAATGTATTTGTTAGATTCAGTACCTCTCTGTTACCAAATAGAATAATCGGGTTTCCGTAAATATCGGCGCTATCAAGAACATATCCTTTATCATTTATCCTATGGGCGTAATTAGCGCCAAAAGAGATATTAAATTTATCATTAACTCTCAATCGTGGTTCGATGCCATACCAATAGGTGAATTTATTTGTAGTAATTGATTGAAAATATCCAATATATACATCAACGATAAATTTCTTTCTGTAATCAGGAGAGATGTATAAATTTAATTCATAAGCAGGTGGTTTGATGAAAACTCTGCCCGGAACTCTGGCCTCGAAATAATCATGACTTTCAACAGGACTTAGTTCTGCATCAAATGATACTGATAAATAATTTTTGAATGTAGTAAAGGAGTTCATGTCTATCTCAAATTCAGTGAATTTCCTTGGTGCATATAAAGAGGAATGTCTGAAACTTATTCTATTATATGATTCTATTATTTTCCATCTGGGCTCGTATATATCATATTTGAAAAACATTCTGTGCAACGACTCATTATTTTGTCTCAAAAAACCCATGTCATTCGGATCATAGGAGTCGGTTTCAACAAAATATAAAAACCCATACTTGAAATTACCACTCATTTTTTCTGCTTCAAGGTAATACTTGCTGCCAATATCAGCTTTTGTATCTGGCAGATATTTCTGACTTACAGTAAGGTTTCCACTTAAGGAATACATACTGTTATTATCAACAAGTTTAAATTGTGTCCCGCTGACATTAGCTGTAAGATAATTTCCTTTTCTGAG
This sequence comes from Bacteroidales bacterium, assembly GCA_021106655.1. Taxonomy (GTDB): domain Bacteria; phylum Bacteroidota; class Bacteroidia; order Bacteroidales; family SMBSF77; genus SMBSF77. The sequence goes on along the minus strand of JAIOTT010000023.1, from coordinate 5,031 downwards.
GACATTGGTATTGAAGAAACTAACATAAGAATTGTTTTTTAGTGATTGCTCCAGAACAATCATGTTATAGTTAGTTAATGGTTCAGTAAGCACTTGACGCTTTTCACCGCTTACTGTATCCCAAACACTTGCATATGTATTTGCAGTAATTGCATTAAAAAGCCCTATACCTAATCCTTTTTTAGTTTTACCCGACACTTTTGTAGCATTAATAAGCTGAGATTCCACTGGATTCTCATCAATTTTTTCATTTATTTTTAAACTGTCTTCAACACTATCAAATCCTGCAGGTTGGTCTCCAATTCGTCTACTGTAAAATACATGGCCTTTATCAAAAAGTTCGGTTCCTTCAGTGAAAAATGGTCTTTTTTCACCATAGAAAACTTCAAATGGGTCAAGGCTTAAGATTTTATCATCTGATTGAACCTGGCCAAAATCTGGGACCAGCATCATATCAAGAGTGAAGCTTTCATTGATACCGTACTTTAAATCCATACCTCCTTTGTAGGAAAATCCCCAGGTACTTTTTTCAGAACTTTTTTCTGCATAAGCAGAAAGGTAGGGTATAAATGATAAGCGCAAAGGTGGTTTAATGTTTATTATTCCCTCAAGTATTCCTGCTTGTGAGTTCTTGTCATTAATCTCAGCATCAAGGAAATTCCAGGTAGTTTCTTCTTTATATCTTTTAATAATTCGAATAATATTAATTCCCCAAAGCTGTATCTCTTTTTTTGGAAATCTTAAAGCAGAATAAGGAATCTTAAATTCCGCTGTCCAACCTTCATCGTTAAGTCTTACCTTACTGTACCAAACAGCATCCCAGCTGTTGTTACCGTGTTCAGGATGGTAATTATTTTGATAATCTGCTTTCTTATCAATTTGAACACCGGCAGCTGTTACAAAAAAACCATAGGCAACAGCAGCATCATTAAAAGGATCAATATAAATACCGAATGTTGAAACATTATTGGCTTCATCACGGCGGCTTAACTCTGTTAAAATACTGTCAGGGTATGGATCATACATTATTGCACCAATATAAACAGCTTCATTATCATAAACAATTTTTACTTTGGAATCTAATGTAGCTGCTTGTCCGTTATGAGGCCTGAACTGTATGAAATCTGTTGCAGAAGCTATATTTTTCCATACACCATCATCCAGAATACCGTCAATTTTGGGTGGAATGTCAGTTTTAACTGCAGTATAGGTTTTTTTTTCAGCAATTTGGGAATAGATACCCAGAGTGCTGAAAACTAATAATAATATGAATAGAAATATTTTTTTGCTCATTTTCTAAAAAAACAAAAATAAAATATTTTTTAAAACAGCAAAGGTAAAGAAATTAACAGGTTTGTAGATATTTAGATAGTCTCTGTGTAACCCTGGTTTTACTTAGTGCAACTTTGTGCAATAGTTTCTTTAGCTATGTTACGTAGAACTACAGAGAATACACAGAGAGCCACGGAGGGTAATTTTATGATTTACTAAAATTTTTATTCTTGTGAGGGAGTTATATTATGTAATATTCAAGAGTTGTTTGTAAAGAGAGTAATTTTCATTATCAAAACAAACAAAATAGACCTTGTTAATATCTGTGTCGTTTTTAAGAAAATCCTTTACAGCAGATATGGCTGTTTCTGCAGCATAATGTTTGGGGAAACCATATATTCCGGTGCTGATGTTTGGAAAGGCGATTGTTTTGCAGTTATTTTCCCTGGCTAACTCCAGGCTGTTAATATAGCAATTTCTAAGTTTTATTTCTTCCTCATTTGTTCCGTTTTGCCATACTGGTCCTACTGTGTGAATAACAAAGCCCGAAGGTAAATTATAGCCTTTGCTTATTTTTGCTGCTCCGGTTTGACATCCGTTTAATGTTTTACACTCTTCAAGCAATTCATGGCCTGCAGCCCGGTGAATTGCACTATCGACACCACCACCTCCCAATAAAGTTTTATTTGCTGCATTAACTATCGCATCAACATTTAGTTTGGTAATGTCACCCTGCATCAACTCTATGCGATTCATGATTAACCGTTTTTCTTTGTTACAAATAGCTGTGATGTTTCGTATTTCACAACCTCGATCTTTTCACCTTTTTCTATGTATGAAGTTTCGGCTACAGCATCAAAAATTTCATTTTCAATCTCAACTTTTCCTGCAGGGCGCAGTATTGTTAATGCAATTCCCATTTTCCCCACCATAGATTTGTAAACTTTATCACTTATACTATAGCCATTTTCAACTTCCTGTATTGAATCCAGTGCAAGATGGCCAAATGTTGTGGTAGTGAATACCTGCCTCGTGATGAAAAATGATGAAATGATTGACAAAAACATTGCAATTATTACAATGAAAAATGCTTTGATAAGACCGGTAATTTGAAAATCGGAAAATTCAAAACCAATATTATCTACCATGCTGAGTGATAAGCCGGCTATCATCAGAATTAAACCTGATATTCCGGCAACGCCAAATCCTGGGATTGCAAAAATTTCAACAAGAAGCAATATTATTCCAATAATAAAAATAAGTATCTCCCAGTTGTTTGCCAGGCCTTCAATATACAATGGTGCGAAATAGACTACAGCTGCAAGTGCTGAAGCTGCGATAGGAAAACCAACACCTGGTGTTTGTAGTTCAAAATAAATTCCACCTACTATTACCATGATAAGAATGCCACTAACCATTGGGTTGATCAGGAAGCCGATGATCTTGTCTGTTAAAGTTAGCTTTAGCTCAATTATCTCATAGTTTTCAATCCCGGCTTCTTTTAGAACATCATCCACCGTCTCAGTCATCGCTTCACAAAACTCATTTTCAATAGCTTCTGAAGTTGTAAAAGTCAAAACCTTTCCTGAGTCGGATATACCGGGAATAGTAATACTTGGATCTACCATTGCCTGAGCAATATCAGGATCACGTCCTGTTGCTTCAGCAGTCGACCTCATCATGGCTCTCATGTATGATTGATATTTGTCGGGCAATGCTTCACCGGTTTGATTTACAACTGTTGCAGCACCAATAGTGGCTCCGGATCGCATATAAATACTGTCGCATGCTATAGAAATCAATGCTCCTGCTGAAGCTGCATTATTATCAATGAATACATAAACAGGGATTTTTGATTGAAGAATGATCGTACGAATGGAGTCAGCTGCATCCAGTAAGCCTCCGTATGTGTTCATATGTATCAGTATCCTGTCAGCATTTATTTCATTAGCATGTTTGAATGCTTTTTTAGTTTTATGCCAGATTGGCGGTGCAATCTCTTCCTTAATATTAAATTTATAGACTATGTAAACATGGTTTTCTTCAGAACCTTCGATAGAGTCGTTTTGTGTATAAAGAAGAGTAATACAAAATACAAATAATAGAGAGAATGTAATTATCCTCTTGAAAAGTTGTGCCATTTTATTTTAGCTTAATATTGAATTCTTAGGTGTAAAAAATTGATTAAGAAATTGTGGATTATAATAAATACTTTCTTTATTAATCCTGTTCATGCATTTTGTTGTATAGCTTCTTCCAATTTTGCCTGGCCCAATAAGTTCTTTTCCAGTACTTACCCCATTTAATATTTGTCCAGAGTCGTTCGTGAAAGTAATAAATAATTAGTTTAGCCACAACATCAATACTAGTGATAAAAGTGGCTGTATTAATGACTTCTTCTAGATTTTGCTGGGAATAATTTCTAAAAATTACGAAAACAATCACAAATGTTGTTCCTGAGGCAATTATTCTCCAACTAATAGCTTTGAGTAAACTACGTGTAGGACTGTCCTTTTCAGCCTTTACTGCTGCTAGGTCCTTTCTCATATTTGATTTATTGGTCTGATCAGGGTTATAAGTATGTTGTTTTTGATAATGAAAAACAATACAAGTATAGTGAAAAAAATGGTATTGTCAAAAATATTTTTTGATAATTTCAATAAACTCACCATTTATTCCACAGTTTGAAGCAATAATCTCTTTGTTAAAAATATAATTATCTTCTTCTTTAAAATCAGCAACTTTTCCTCCTGCTTGTTTAACAATGAAAGAGCCTGCAGCAACATCCCAGGGATTAAGGCCATATTCAAAAAAACCATCAAATCTCCCACAAGCTACATAAGCTAGATCAAGGGCTGCAGAGCCCAGACGTCTTAGTCCGTGCGAATTATTCATAATATGCCTGAGAGTATTTAGATAGGCATCAAGTCTGTCAAAATCATGAAAAGGAAAACCTGTTGCAATTAGAGAATCATCCATTTTTTGTGAGGAAGATACTCTGATCACTTCATTATTCATATATGCTGCTCCTCCTCTCCATGAAAAGAAAAGTTCTTTTGAGTTAATTTCATATACAATTCCCAGAATAACCTCATGTCGATACATTAAGGCAATGCTGATAGAATAAAATGGGATAGAATGGATAAAATTGGTTGTCCCATCAAGTGGATCAATTACCCAGTTATAATTATCTGATCTTGGTAAAAGTGAGTTTTCCTCAGCAATAAACCCGGCTTCAGGTAAAATCCTTTTTAATTTTGAGATTATTCTTTCTTCTGATGTTTTATCAACATAAGTGACGAAATCATGCAATCCCTTTTTCTTTATATCCTCATTTCTAATATTACGAACTTCACTTTTGATGAATTTCCCGACTTCTATTACGAGTAAGTTTACCTCTTTACAAATTTTCTCCAGATTCATGTTATTGGGTTTCAGGTTTCAAGTTATTTTAAAGATGACATTTTCTTCATCCAGATTATCAAGCTTCACTGAAATAATATTATTAATAAGTTCCTGTTTGAATGGCGTTTTAACCCGGATATAATTCTCTGTAAAGCCATAAATGTATCCATCTTCAAGCTTTGACTCAAATAAGACTTTGGATTCCTGCATAATGTTATTACGATAGAATTCCAGTTTCTTTTCGGTAGAAAGTTTATGTAATGATTTACTTCTGGACTTAATAATCTCTGTGGGGACTTTATTTTCAAGTTTAGCAGCATTAGTTCCTGGTCTTTCAGAATAACTAAAAACGTG
>JAIOTT010000185.1 GCA_021106655.1 Bacteroidales bacterium | reverse complement strand
GCCAAGAACTAATTCCGAAGGAATTTGTTCCGGGTTCAGAATCCCGTATAGCTCAATAGTAAAATCCATATAATGTAATGAATTAAGAGTATTTAGAAACCATCAAGCAATTTCGCTTGGTGACGATTTGGTGACTTTATGATTTATCCAGCCCCCTACAAACGAAACGATATCTTCTATTTCAAGTACACCGACAAGCATGGTATCAGAAAACAAAAATCCTGCAGTACAAACAGAAAAGGGAAAGCTCAACAATTTATCAGGGAATTTTTCGACAAACAAGAAAATGGTCCCGTCGGCTTGGTGACACTTTCAGAACTTTTGGTGACATGGAGAACCGGAGATACGAACCCTCGATATGACCGATACAAGATCGAAGGTAAGCAATACGGCAAGGCTCAAGTAAAAAATATCCAATATGCTTTGAATCATATTGAGAAACATAAAATCATGAAAATTATGGTGGTGGATATTACTAAAGGGAATGTACTGGATCTCCGGGACTGGTTAATCTCTCAGTTGCCGGACAAACCGCAGACCATCAATAAAATCTTTTCAGCTCTCCGGTCGATATTTACTGAGTATATTTTCCGTGATGAACTCAGATATAATCCTTTTGCTCTGGTGGGGAAGGTTGACTATACCCCGAAAGAAAAGGAAATTTTGAACCCTGAACAGGTTTTAAAACTCCTGGACAACTTCACTGATCCACTGGCAAAGTCTTTCTGTTCACTCTTGGCTCTCTCCGGTATGCGGCAGGGGGAGGCTATGGCTCTCTCGTGGAATCAGATAGAGGGAAATATAATTACGATAAATAGAGCCTTTAAATCTGACTCAGCTAAAGATATCGGCTTACCAAAATGGAACAAAACCAGAACCATAATTTTAAGCAAGCATATTCACCTGCCGGAAAAATCCATTGGTTTGGTATTCCGGGTTAATTCACATAGAGTTTATTTCAAGTGGTGGTATGAACAATTCTACGATGCACTTAAAAGCGCAGAACTTCCCCGAATAACTCCGCACTCACTCCGGCACGTAGTCAATTCCGAATTACTAAGAAACAATATCAGTCCATACCTGATCCAGAAATATCTTGGATGGTCGAGTGGATCTTCCATGATAACAAAAGTCCAGGAAGGATATACTCATATCAATTCAAAGGATCTACAGATCGTTGCTGATGCAATTGATTCGATCTATACTGTAAAAAATATGAAGACCAATTATAAATGACAAGAAAAAGTGCCAAATAAAGAAGTTTTCCCAATTATACATGGTAATATATCAGAAGAAATAGTTGAATAAAATAGGAGTGAACATGTCAGAAAATATAGTAACGGCTCAATTTGCACATATTAAAAATAATTATATATTAGGAATGGCAGCTATAGTTCTTTTTAAAGATAGCCATACCATAGATATCCTTCGAGGTTCTGTAAGTGAATTTGGACAATATAAAGTTAATTTCAATCAAGTATCTGAAATGCTCAGAGGTGGTGGTGAAGATTCAATAAGAGAATTTTTTTTAGTCCAATTCCGTGCATTAATTAAGGATTCTTTCGAAGCACTAAAATCATATTGCATTGAAACAAATCAATTACGTTCTTTTAAAGATGAACCTTGGTATCATTTTATTCGCATTATTAGAAATTGTTTATCCCACAATTACAAATTCATGTTTAGTGCTTTTGATAAAACTATTTTACCTATTTCATGGAATGGCATAACAATCGATATTAGCCTTAATAAGCAACCTATGCAATTATCCCTTCTTAACTTTGTAAAAGCCTGGGAATTGGTTTTAGAATTTGAAGATTTTATTGGAAGACTCAATTAATGACAACTTGAACTACTTCCTTGAATTAAACCAATATTTTTTCTCTAAAGATTAAGCTACCAAGACAAAATTCAATAAAATGAATATTTTCAAATACAAAAATGGCCCTGGGGTGAAACGATCCCAGAGCCAAAATTAAATTAACGTATTTATGCCCGGAAGAGGTATAATCAGAATAAAATATTTACAGTTTTCTTTCATATATCTATTTTTTATATCTGTTTTATAGGTTTCTCTACTGGAAAAATCCTTTTATAGAATAAGAATGTGAACACTTTATGAACAAATTACCTATTGCTATATTATTTCAGTTATGAAATCAGAATTAGATCTATCATACCTTTTATACCGAGGATGTATTTCATATACTCCAATCTGTGGATAATCAAATCGTACTATCCATTTTCTATCTAAATATCCATAAGTTGGAGTAACAGAACTTCCTTCAGTTATAGCTTCTAAGCAAGTTGCATTACGTGCAGCGTATAAATCATCGGAAACCAATGTAACACTTTCCAACGTGCAATCAACAACATTACCAGTACTCTTATTGATCAATACATCTGTTATCCACCACTTGTTAGTTACTTCACGGGTATTAAAAATCAATCCAAGAGAAGTTAATAACTCTAACTTGGTTGTTCTTGTTATGTAATATAGTTTG
>JAIOTT010000471.1 GCA_021106655.1 Bacteroidales bacterium | reverse complement strand
TTTTACTAAACATGGGCATGTGCCGTTGCCTCCCTATATTCAGAGAAGTGACAGGGCTGAGGATATTAAAAGATATCAAACAGTGTACGCGGAAAAGATTGGATCTGTTGCTGCTCCTACTGCCGGACTTCATTTTACTAAGAGCTTAATGAAAGAGATACAAATATCCGGGATCGACATCTTTCCGGTAACACTTCATGTAGGAGCCGGTACATTTCTTCCTATACGGACAGAGAGGATAGAGGATCATACAATGCATTTTGAAACGTATGATATCTCTCATGAAACAGCTTCGGCAATAAATACCAGAAAAAAATCCGGGGGAAAACTGCTTGCAGTCGGTACAACTTCTGTAAGGACACTGGAGGCTGCTTCCTCAATAACTGGAAAAATTCTAGACGGAAAGAGTAGAACAAATCTTTTTATTACACCAGGCTATACATTTAAAACAATTGATCATATGTTAACAAATTTTCATACACCTGAGTCAACATTACTTATACTTGTATCAACGTTTGCAGGATATGATTTTATCATGCATGCATATCATGAAGCCGTTAAAAACGAATACCGGTTTTTTTCTTACGGAGATGCAATGCTTATTATTTGAGATACTGAAGAAAAGATCTTCTTTTCCAATAGGTCTTTTTCAAGTGTTCCGTCGAATCTGAGAAAATGTGAACCTTTCGGTAAAGTTCTGAATGCTTGCTCATACGCATTATAGACTTTTTCCTGAAACTCCAGTGTCTCAAAATCATCACGATCTTTTCTGTTCTCGATTCTTTCAATACAGATATCTGGTGGAGTATCAATATAAATAACGATTTCAGGAAATGGAAAAAAACTGTTTATTGAACGAACTTCATTGTAAGGAGTATCAATCGACTGGTAAGCGAGGGATGAAAAAAAGTAGCGGTCAGAAATAACAATTTCATTTCTTTTTACAGCTAACTCAATGCCATCAATTGAATTATATATGTGATTTTCCCTGTCAGCCGCAAATAAAAGAGCCAGGGATCTCGGAGTTATCTGTATATCACCATGTAGTACCTGGCGGATTAGCCTGCCGACAGGAGAATCAGTCGGTTCACAGGTTAGCAAAACTTTCCGTCCTGCTTTTCTGAAATTCTGTGATAGGTAACTTGCTTGTGTAGTAGTACCAGCCCCATCAAGCCCTTCAAAAACGATTACATTCTTTAAAATCTTTTGTAAAATATTCATACTAAATTATTTATAATATATTTTTTTAAAAAAAAACATATTTATTAGTAATCTTTTTTATAATATGATTGTTAAAATGATGGAAATATAATGAAAAAACATAATTCTATTTTCTATATTGGGCTGGCAGCCATTTTATTGGTATTATCAGCAGTTATCTCAATCCCTCTTACCAAAGTACTAGAGAATCAAGCTCTGTCCTTTGCTAATAGATATATTAATACAGTTGAAGAGTTGCTAAACTCTGATATTTCCTTCACACTAGCAGATAAAGATGTACTCAGGCACCTCAAACTTACAGATATAATAATTCATGATAGGTCAGTTTCTCGAAATAAAATTGTAGAAATTCAAGAATTGATGATTGATTACAATCTGCTCCAGCTTTTATTTGATAAAAAAGCAGATTCATACCCAATTACTATTACCGGCCAGAACATGCAAGTTGTTCTACATGATTCGGAGCTGGACAGAATTATCACACTAATTCAGGAACAACCACAAAGTAATGATAAAGAATTAAATTCAAAATTACTGCAAAACACGGTGCTTAACATTAATTTACATAAGGTTGATTTGGAAATATCATTTCATAATACAGTTACAACAGTGAGAAATCTCAATCTTGAAGCAAAGGTTGAAGGCGTACAAGTTACAGAAGCGTATATTTCAGCAGAGACAATGAGAACAAACTTACTTAACTCAAGATTTCCGTTTGGTGTAGTTGGTACTGTAAGCTTGAATAATACAACTCTTAACATACTCAAAAAGGGTGTATTGTTAGATTTTAACATTAAGGCTTCTGACGCAGAAATACAAGCATATGATACTACTCAAATAGCTGCCTCTTTGAGTAATATTAGTTCTGAAGGGGCGTTGTCTTCACAGACACTGTCAGTAGTTAATTTACAGGTGATGATAGAAAATACAGATGCTGAGATAAGTAATGAAAAATATGATATTACATTTGAAAATGATATGTTTGAGGTGCTGGCAATTAAAGAGGATACTTTGCCTGAATTAGTTTTTAGCATTTCATCAGAAATATTCCAGGCTGAAGTACAAAATTCTGATAATGAATTTCTGACAGCGGAACTACAGAAATCAGAATTCTCCTTTAAATCTGAAATGTCAATTCCTGAAGAAATTCCTGCATGCAACTTCTCATCTGAATACTTATCAATTATAGCAAATTCTCCCAAAGATGTACCTGTAGGTACATCTCCAGATACACCTACAAGCTCAGCTGTCATAAATAAGGAAAGTAGTTCAATAGCAGCAGAATTTCAAAAACCGGAATTTGAACTTTTCAAAAATCCTACAAGAAGCACTTATAATATATTATTCAAAACTGAATCAATTATATCTGATCTATTTCTTCCATACCTATCATTATCAGGTAATGGATCAATTCTTACACCAACCATTCTCCTTGAAACTACACTTGATAAAATTATTGACATTTCATTTCTGGCCGATACAAGTACTTTCGATTTACTTTATGATGAGATGGAAATCCTTATAAAGGCGGCGTTATCTGATATTTATATCAATAATACCAGCTCAGAACTTTCTGCCAATATAAAATCTGATATTATCAGTACATTTGAATTGCAAAACATTCTGGAAATTAATACACGAATAGATATCGATGTAGAATACATATTTAATACTGAAAATATTAAGGCTGATATAGAATTAAGTACAATTTTAGTTGATAACAGTGAATTTATTAATAAACTTATGGGGTCTCTTAGTATAGACCTGCCTGGCGGGATGATTTCCGGTATAATCCAGCTGCCTGAAATCACAACTGAATTTGATTACAGCAGTTCTCTAAATGCTATTTCCTCAAAACTACAAATGAATGG
>JAIOTT010000035.1 GCA_021106655.1 Bacteroidales bacterium | reverse complement strand
TGCCTAAACTAATGTGTGGGCTTGTGAGCTCCAGTTGCAATTAAGGTCTCATCACCTGTTATTTCTACAAAGTTATTATTTATATTTGTTGTGCGGAATTTTGTCGCACTGAGTGACTAATGTCAAAATAAATCTCAAACTCCAAATCCCAATTATTTTTCTGTTTTCTTGATTACCTTTTTATGCATGTATTAAGGGACGCCATCCCATCATTCTTCAGGGATGACGTCCCTTTTAATTACAAATCAAATATCTGTGACCTTGAGGAAAGAACAGCAATTTTTGGTGAAGAGATAATAAAGTTTTGCAAAAAGATTCCTCCCAAGGAATATTACCAATCCACTAATCTAGCAATTAGTAAGATGTGAGACCAGTTAAGAAGCCTTCTTTGTTCATTGAGTATTGTAAATTGTTTGTTAATTAGAAATTTGACATTAGAGCAATTAGAAATTAAAAATGCCTTCGGGATCAGAGCTTAGAATTTAGGATTTTATCTGCGATTTAAACAAAACTATAGTTTAGAGACAGACACTAATTAGTTACATTTTCTGTATCAATACCACTGCATATGCAGAGATCCCTTCTTCGCGTCCTTCATATCCTAATGTTTCGGTAGTTGTTGCTTTAATAGAAATTACAGATTGTGATACTGACATTGTTTCAGCCAGTACAGCTTTCATTTTGGAAATATATGGAGAAATTTTGGGTTTTTGTAATACTATTGTAGAATCAATATTATTAATAGTATAGTTATTCTTATTCAAGATACCGACAACTTTTTTCAATAAAATCTTACTATCAATATCTATATATTCTAAAGAATCATCAGGAAAATGGGAGCCAATATCACCAAGGTTAGCTGCTCCAAGAAGCGCATCACAAATTGCATGAATTAAAACATCCGCATCAGAATGGCCGACCGCTCCTTTTATATAAGGAATTTTTATGCCGCCCAACCAGAAATCGGTATCTAACTCTAGCTTATGAATATCCAGGCCAAAGCCGATTCGAATTTTCATCACTGTGTATCCTGAGCTCTGAATGCATCAAAATCAAACAACAAAGTAAACCTGAGTGTATTTTCAAGGGGATTACGTTGATCAACAGGAATAAGGTAGGCAAAGTCCAAACCAAAAACATTATATTTAAAGCCTGCACCGAGTGTGAAGAATTTACGATTCCCTTTGTATTTATTTTCATGGAAGTAGCCAGCCCTGATAGCAAATTGTTTATCATACCAATATTCCATTCCCACTGCAATATTGATCTCCTGCATTTCTTCTTTAAAACCACCGGGTGCATCATAAAATGATTGTATCATTCCTGTAACTATACCAACCCTGGGATCTTTTCCGTTTCCGGGAAGAACAACATATTCATTTTTAATAGAATCAAAGGACCATATAGGTGGGGTTGGCACTAATAGTTTATTCAGGTCAAAGGTGAAAGTAAGTCGATTGTAATCATCAAGGTCAAGAGTAAATGAAGGACCTATTCTTAAATTTGTTGGAATGAAATCGCTTTCAACATTTTCAGAATATGAGATTTTTGCTCCAATATTTGAGATATTTGCTCCAAGTGCCCATTGGCCTTTAACTCCACTTTTCCATCTGAATTCTTTTTGGTAATATAATGCGACATCTGCTGCAACAGAATTCCCGGCATGAGTTGCTGCTCCTCCAACAAACTGGCCCTGTGTGAGATTTGAATAAATATACCGGCCGGCTACCGCCATTGAAAGATGTTTTGAAAACTTCCTTGAATATGCAACATCTATGGCTAATTCATTAGGAGTAAAAGTTCCCCTGGATTGGTTATCTGCATCCTTAAACACAATCTCTCCAAGCGAGAAAAATAAAAGTGATGCTGAAATGGTAGAATTATCATCAATCCTTTTATACCCGCTAAGATATGCAAGGCTGATATCATTTACCAAAGCTCTCAACCATGGACTATACGAAAGAGAAAAACCCATATCTTTTTCAATAAAAGCATATTTGGCCGGGTTCCAATGCTGTGAATTAATATCAGGTGTAGTAGAAACACCCGCATCTCCCATTGCACCTGCCCTTGAATCAGGAGCAACCATCAGAAATGGTACAGCAGTTGTTATTGTGTTCAGTTTATCACCAAGTAAGGCTGAAGTTTGGCCGCTTTGTGAATAACTTAGTTTTACTAGTGCTATTATTAGAACAATAATTACAAGTAAAGCCCTTTGTTTGAATAATTTAATCATGAAAAGACTATTTAGATTTTGAGTGTGCAAATATAATATTTTAATTAATACGGGTTATTAACGAACAGAAAAAAAACTTATTGCTTATTTCAGCATTACTAATTTTTGCGATGCTGCCTTATGATATCCTTCAGCATTTTTTACAATGATCCTATACACATAAACACCTTTATTGAGTCTGTTTCCATTATCATCCCTGCCATCCCATTTATAAAATTCCGTGATATATTCTTCCGTAATAATCTGAAAATTCTTCATTAAAACCTCTTGCCCTGATATGGCAAAGATCTGAAGATTAATCTCCAGCTCCTCTCCTGCCTGGTTATGGTCGAAATAAAAATTCGTCTCTTCGAAAAAAGGATTAGGATAATTCATCACATAATTAAGTTCAAGCATATTGGGACTGCTAACAAAAAATTCAATATACGCTTCAGATGAATTATTAAACATATCCCAGGCTTTAACTTTTAACTTATGCATCCCCTCACTTAGATCGTAAAATGGATATATTACACTACCACTCTTGTAACTGTCAAGATCAGACTGATAGAAAGGATTTAAGGAAATCGTATTTTCTGTATTTTCATCAAGTACCGCAATTATTTCATGCCCAATGCCATTACTAATAGCATTTATTCCATTCTTATCATATAAATATGCCAACAATAGCGGATCTTTATTGCTAAGCCCTCCGGAAACAAAATTTGTATCATTAATAAACAAATTAATTTCAGGCCCAACAAGATCAACTTCAACATTATTTTCTGTTCCGCCTACTATTATTCCATCAAAATATCCACCTGCATCTATTTGTCCATTCTCTGAATAATAACTGATTTTCCCTTTGCCATAATTATAATTAATATCCTTTGGCATAACAAAGCTAAAACTGAATTCTCCATTACTCACACTTGCCCTGGTTTTGCATAATATACTATTTTGCAATTGAAAAACAACAGGATTACCATTATTATCATTTCCCATAGTTGAGACTGCTGATGCTTTATCGTAAACAACAGGATAAATAATCCCGTTATAATCAGAAATGATATTTTCATTTTGATCTGAAATAAACCCGTTAATAGTAATTTGTTCAAAAGCTCTTAATGTATCATTTTCTATCAATACGTTCTCGTTATTTATTTTGCTTGTTACAACAGAATACTCGGGATAATTAAGTTTGAGTGCCGGATCGCCAAGTAAAATGAAGTTCTTTAAGGTTGCATCATTATTGTTATCATTTTTCGCTATTCTTATTAAGTCGCCAAGCCTTGGGTATTCGTTATTTGTTTTTTCGAAAATATAATTATATAAACTTATAGTCAAAGAAAAATTCGAAGAAGCAAAAGCAACTCTTGTAGTTGAAAATATTGCAATCCCTCCTCCTTTGGGATTCAAAATAACTAATTCTCCTGCAGTAGTATGCCAGGGATCATCAAAACGGCTAAACTCACATGTTGCTGTTAAAAAGGCCGGTAAAGAATTGTAATTACTCCAATTGTTAATATCTGGTATCTCAATGACTTTTTCAGATGCCCATCCCTGTTCACCGCCATGTCCAATATAATTTAGTAGTAATGAGCCTTTTTTCATGCGTTCATTAATAGCCAAATTAACTTCAGGATAACGGTTACCTCCCGGGGTGGATTGTTGTGGATATGCATCGAGATATATTTTGTCAATATTATATGACTTGTGTGAGTTTGCAATAACCTTTGTCAGATGTTCAGCCTGATTTAAATGAAGGTTTCCATCTTCATCATCAGCCACAAAACATACCACATTTCGCCAGTCTCCATATCTTGCGATCTCTCCCGGTAATACACCTATCGTATCAGAAGGACTTAGGTAATGTTCTATTTTATCTACTATTGCCCTGGCTTGATCCTCTGTCTGAACGGGTAGCCGGCCTATTCCAATATCAATTGTGCCATTTGCATTAGGCCCTTCATTATTATCCATTAAACCAAAATAATCATCTGAAACAAAAGTTGCTGTTGAAAGCAAAGAACTATTTGACTGGTAAGTTGGTATAAAATTACTATTAGTATTCAACCTGTTTTTATTATCATATGATCCATCTCCAAACAACAATAAATAACGAGGTAATGAACCAATCGAAGCCTTATCGTACAACATCTTTACAAAATCCCTTATTGCTGTAATATCCCGCCTGCCGGAGGAGAATTCATTATAAATCTGTTCAGGGGTGACAATACAAGAGGTTAAATTATCATAGAGCAAATGAATGTCAGCCAGTCTTTTTGCTTCACTCAGAAAATCAGGATGAGATACAATTATTATATCTCTTGTCTCTAAAGAATGAAGATCTTGATTTTCAATCTCTCCAACAAACTCTATATCATAAAAAGAATTAGTGTTAAAAGCAATAAACTCCTTTAATGAGTCTGTTAAAACCCGAAAAGCCATCTCATTATTATTCAATTTAGCGTCAATAAGTTTAACATTTTGTTGATTGCTGACATCCCAGATATTTATCAAAGCTGAAGCATTTGACAGTATGAATTCTGAAATATTTCCAGGCCCTATACAATTAAAATTTCTAAATTGCATCTGATCGCCTGAAAACATTAAATGCCTTGTTGCATTTAACTCAATATAATTCAACCATCCGGTCCCGCCCTGAGTTGATTTGTTATAGGTAATGCTCACTTCTATGTCAGAGTCGGAAGGAAGGTAAGTTTGTTGTACCAGCTTTGTTTTTGCATAATCTGTATTCTGTGCCTGTGATACATAATAAATTGGAGCTATTAGAGGTGAAGGCATTCCGGTTGCAAAAATAGAAAAGGTACTGTTCGAGAAGGATCTTGCGGCCAGGTAAACTTTGATCGTGAGATTTGATGTTTTGTCAATATCCGGAAAAGCGAAAACGGGAAATTCATAAGTAGTTACGCTATTAAATACTTCACCAAACCAGAGCTTTCCTGATCCTATCAGATTATTTTCATCCTTCTCATAAAAGCTATAATCATTAAATTTATTAATATTATGCGTCTGTGGTAATATTGAGGAGAACTCCGTTTGAATTCTTTTCCCATTTCCGGAATCAACATTAATAAAATAATAAGTATGATCTGAATATAGATTTTTTATATGGAAAAACAGGTCTGAAAGCGTATCATATTTCCAGCTATCAGGTGATTCTCCATAAAAAAGTATATAATCATTATCATCAAACACACCATCATCTTCACCTTGTACGATAATTGCATTTTCAACAAGGTCATCATCTCGAAAATCACTATTATTTTCTGGAAGCATGCTTCCACCATTTCCATAAATACGAATTTTTCGCGGATCAACAGCTGAAAGATCAATCCCCATATTTTTCAAGTCATTTGCAGTAATCCGGTAGATGCCAGTTTCATTCAAAGAAATTTTATACCATTTCCCTTCGCTTAGAACTGAATGTTCTTTATACAATTTGCTATTGTTGTTGTAAGATTCCTTTGCGTCAGCCTTTTGAATGATTATATTGAATGAAAGCAGTTTTTCGTAATTCCCGTTTGACGGATTTTTTCTAAGAGGAATAAATGATAAACTCTGGAAGCTCCGTTTTCGGTCAATCCCTGTTTTAGAATTAACAATAATTTCTGTCTTAATGAAATTACTATCAGAGCTTATTACCTCAAGCTCTTCTGCTCTCAAAGGTTCAAACACAAGATCCTTAAGTAAGAAGGTGGATTGAATATTTGCATCACTATAAAAGAATCGCTCAAAATATAAGGGGAGGCTACCATATGCCATATCATTGATAGCTCCATCGAAGTATAAATAATCGAGGGACTGATCATTTATTATGGATTGTTTCT
>JAIOTT010000223.1 GCA_021106655.1 Bacteroidales bacterium | reverse complement strand
GGAGGTCCCAGCACCGGTTTGCCCACATTAGTTGGTCAGCAGGATATGATGCAGGCAAGATGGGGTTCACACGGAGATTACGAAGTCATCGCATTAACTCCCAGCTCTCCTCAGGAAATGTTTGATTTCACAATTAAAGCATTTAATCTTTCGGAAAAATATCGCCTGCCCGTTTTACTGATGTCTGATGAAATAGTAGGGCACATGACGGAAAAAATAGTTATACCTGAAGAAAAAGACATAAAAATCGTTAACAGAAAAAAACCGGAAAAATATACTGATAAATACTTAATGTATAAAGCCGATAAAGACCTTGTGCCTCCGATGGCTAATGCCGGAGAGGGTTATAAAATCATTACTACCGGATTAACTCATGATGAAAAGGGCTATCCTGCTATGAATGCCCAAGCCCAGGAAAAACTTATTAAACGACTCTGTGATAAAATTCTGAAAAATAAAGCTGATATTATTGAAACACAAGAACAGGAAACAGAAGATGCTGAAATAATTGTAGTTGCTTATGGCTCTCCTGCCAGATCAGCTTTAAGTGCAGTTAAATTAGCCAGAAAAGAAGGAATAAAAGCAGGACTATTACGACTGATTACCGTTTGGCCCTTCCCGGATGAGAAAATACTTGAAGTAGCTAATAAAGTAAAAACAATCATTGTACCGGAGATAAACAGAGGACAAATAGTTCGTGAAGTTGAACGTTGTTCCCACGGTAAGTGCAATGTAATATCTTTACCAAAACTTGGAAATATCCATACACCATACGAAATATTAAAAGTCATTAAGGAGGTTAGTTTATGAGCATGAATGAAATTCATCCAATGGATAAGCTCATCAGGGCTGATCGTATGCCACATATCTGGTGTTCGGGTTGTGGCTTAGGTACTAATTTTACATGTTATCTTACAGCAATGCAAAAATCCGGTCTTGACCTTAATAAATGTGTAATTGCATCAGGAATAGGCTGTACCGGCAGAATTCCCGGCTATACCAATATTGACTCTTTTCATACTACTCATGGCAGGGCAATTCCCTTTGCTTTAGGATTAAAACTTGCTAATCCGGAATTAACAGTTACTGTATTCAGTGGCGATGGAGACCTGTTCGCTATCGGCGGTAATCACTTTATCCATGCTGCCCGACGAAATGTTGACATCAATATAATATGTGTAAATAACTTTAACTATGGAATGACCGGAGGACAATTCGGACCAACAACACCACTTGACGCCAAAACAACAACTTCACCTTATGGTAACTATGAGCATCCTTTTAATCTTGTTGATGTAGCTGCAGCAAGCGGTGCTGTTTATGTAGCCAGATGGACAAGCGTGCATGTCCGCCGTTTAACCAAGTCCATTGAAGAAGCTTTGCTTAAAAAGGGATTCACTTTTATTGAAATAATTTCTCCTTGCCCAACTAATTACGGGCGAAGAAATAAATTAGGTGATGGATTGGACGAAATGAAATATTACAGGGACCATAGCGTAATCAAACATGGAATTAATCCTAAAGAAGCAGATCTGAGCTTTAATGGAGAAATAGTAGTTGGTAAATTTGTTGATATAGATAAACCAACATTCCTTGACAACCAGCCTGATATGTCACAAATGTCAGTCAAAAATAAAAAATAAAGACATGAAACACATAGAAATAAAAATAGGCGGATTCGGTGGACAAGGCATTATTTTGTCCGGTTTTATTATGGGTAAGGCAGCATCTATTTTTGATAAAAAGAATGCTACTTTAACCCAAAGCTATGGCCCTGAATCCAGAGGTGGAGCCTGTAGTGCACAGCTTATAGTTTCCGAAGAAGAAGTAGACTACCCTGAAGTACAAAAACCTGAAATCTTAATGGTAATATCTCAGGAAGCTTATGAAAAGTTTACTCCATGCTTAATTAAAAAAGGAATACTTCTTTATGATGAAGATTTAGTCAATTCTGTAAACAATCTGCCAAAGGAAACCAGGATATATTCAATTCCTGCAACCAGGTTTGCTGAAGAATTAGGCAGAAAAATTGTGACTAATATTGTTATGCTTGGCTTTTTTACTGCAATTACAAGTGTTATCAGTTACGAATCAATGGAAAAGTCAGTACTATCAAGTATTCCGGCAGGAACAGAAGAACTAAACCTTAAAGCTTTTCAAAAAGGTTATGATTTTGGTCTTGATAAAGTTAAGGGTATGTAATAAAATAAAATAATGGAAAATCCTGAATCCAAACATAAAATTGAAATCACTGACTCACTTGATGAGGTGATCAGGCAAGCATTTTATTGTCTGGAATGTGGAAGATGTACAGGAACCTGCCCTATGGTAGAATTGTTCCCTGAACATTTTAACCCGCACCATATTTTAGAGAATGTACTAATCAATCTTGATAAGGTCATTAATGAAAAGGGAATTTGGTTTTGTGCTTCATGCTATAAATGTAATAGATTATGCCCACAGGGCATTGAACTGCCGGATATTTTCCTAAAACTAAGAAAAAGCTCTGTTAAGGAAAACGGACTTGAAAAATTAAAACAAGCCATCGAAATAATTAAGGAAAAAGTACCTTTCACTGCCAGTTTTATTGAGGTTTGTTTTCATCACGAAAGAATACCGCTTGAACAGAAAATAGTTGACAATATATTTAAAAAAATTCATGTTAAGAAAAAAACCGCAAAACAACCTGAATTAAAGGAAAAGATAGCAGTTATTGGCTCAGGTCCTGCCGGATTGGTTGTTGCTCATGACCTCAGACAAAAAGGATATCAGCTAATCGTATTTGAATCACAACCATTCGCAGGGGGCATGCTCAGGGAATGTATTCCTGAATATCGCCTGCCTACCAGGATAATTGAAACTGATATTAATAATCTAAAAGACCAGGGTATAGAGTTCAAAACCAATACAACAATTGGAAAGGACTTAACTTTTAATCAGCTTTTTGAAGATGGATTTGAAGCTATCTTTGTTGCATCCGGTGCGCACCAAAGCATAAATTTAAATATTGAAGGCAAAAATCTGTCAGGAGTGGTTAGTATGTTAAAATTTATGGGAGATTTAAAAAAGGAGAATACTAAAAAACCAGCTAATAAAATTGTTGTTATTGGTGGAGGTAATACAGCTATGGATGTTGCTTCAACTGCTGTCATGTTTGGTTCAAAAGAGGTTACAATATT
>JAIOTT010000406.1 GCA_021106655.1 Bacteroidales bacterium | reverse complement strand
TTTACCTCTGCCCGGATGGTGTTTACCACCAGATAAATTTAAATACATTACAATATCCAAATTGTAAGTACTTGTATGAATTAAAGGATATAGTTATTTTAAACTCTCTTGGCGAGTTATTGCAGGAAAAGCAAGATTATTCTAATTCAAAAAGGGCTTTGTTAGTTGGAAATCCGAATTTCAGCATGGATAATGAATCTCACAATAAGCTTGCAACAAATTATACAGTAAGTGGACCTGATGCAGGTTCCTACTCTTTATCAAGAGATTTCAAAAATAAAATGCTTAGTGCACTACCAGGTACAAAATTAGAAGTTGAGAAGATTGACAGTCTTTTAGAAAGATCTGCTTGGATAACGCAGTGCCTGACAGGAAATCAGGCTCTTGAAGAAGCAATTAAATCAATAATTAATCCACAGGTACTTCATATTGCGACACATGGTTTTTTTGCTAATAATACCTTTCCAAATAAAAGTAAGGGACTTGAAGGTTTTATTCTTACAGACCAGAACCAATTATTAAAAGCTGAAAATCCAATGTTACGATCTGGTTTGATGCTTTGTGGAAGTCAAAATACTTTGGCAGGTGAATATGATTACAGCGATCAACTAGAAGATGGGATATTAACAGCTTATGAGGCCATGAATCTTACATTAGACAGCACGGAGTTAGTGATATTAAGTGCCTGCGAAACCGGAGCAGGAGAGATTATGAATGGTGAAGGAGTTTATGGATTGCAAAGAGCATTTCAAATAGCCGGGGCAAAAAACATAATTATGAGCCTATGGAAAGTAGATGATAATGCAACCCAACTCTTAATGCGAAAATTCTATGAGTTTTGGCTGGCTGGAAGTTCTAAAAGAGAGGCCTTTAAAATGGCACAGGACTATTTAAGAACAAAAACGTCATACCAGCATCCTTATTACTGGGGTAGTTTTATTTATCTAGGAATGGACAGAAGTTTTGAAAAAATTCCGGATAAGCATAGTCATCTTTTATGGCTATTAATCCTTGTTTTACCTGTAGGTTTACTTATTTATTATAAAAAATATATTCGGGGAAATAGAAAGAATCAGGTATTAATGTGAAAAGTATTGTTTACATTTAAGATTTAATTAGATATCTAAATAGAAACACTTGTCAGTAAGAGAACTGCTATAATATTTACCAGATGGATGAGAAAACCAATATTGGGACCAGATGCTTATATATTACTCAGAAATCAATTTATGAGAAAATTAGGAATAGTGATACACGTCTCGAATATATATACAGGTACACCACTGAAAATCATTGGGATAAATTTATCTCTTACGCAATTGATCATAATGGTAGAAGGGAAGAAGCAGAAGATATTTTTCAAGACTCAGTAATAGTCATTAATATGAATATCGAAGAGGGTAAGATTATTATAAGATGTAAAGTTATCCCATTAAAATGCACTAAGTTTCTAGCATACTTTTGGATTATCTTACGTAACAAATTGTATTCTTTATTTCGACAATCAGGGAGAATAACCAATCTTACAGATAATGAAACAATACACAGCATAGATGATGGCTATAACTCTAAAAATAGTTCAGAGGACAGAGTAAGCTTTATTAGTTACCTCTACAAAAATCTGGATAGAAATGACAAAAAGCGTTTTGAAATATTTTTTATTGAAAAGCTTTCACATGAGCAAATTGTGATAAGAGAAGATAATGATATTACGACTATTGATTCATCAAAAGCAACAAAATACAGGTTGCGCAAAATGTTTATGGAAGAGTGGGAAAAGATAAAAAATAATGATCAGTTTTTAGATAATCTCAGAGTGATGTATTGATTATGATTTTTATGAATGAAATTCTTTAAAAATGGAAAGTCTTTTTGAAAGCAATGAGTACATAGATAAATATATTTATCGAGATCTGTCTGATTCCGAGATCGGGAAGTTTAATAATATAATCAAGGAAAATCCTGAACTAGCATTAAAAGTTGAAATTCGCGAATTAGAACTGACAGAAAAATATTTAAATGGTGAATTAGAAAGAGCATTTGCAACAAAGTTTGAAGAAAGAATTAAATCAGATAAAACATTTAAAGAGAACATCGCTTTTAGCGAAAGTATAGAGCATGCAGCAAAAGAGATCAAAAGAAGGATAGAGTTGGAGAGTGAATTAAAATCCATTAAACAAAAAATCGAGAAGGAAAAGCAAAACGGAACTTATATCCCAATTACCGCAAAAAGAAATAACAGATCTCAAATATTATATTATTCTGTTTCAATAGCTGCCCTATTTGTAATTTTGTTATTGATTTTTAATCCATTCAATGACAGTTCAAGGATTAATAGATATCTGGCAGTAGCTGGGGAAACTCAGCAGATTGAAGTCAAAATACTCCCATCATTTATAAATGGTGAGAGAAGTATCGATTCAGCTGATTCATATAATATTATTGGCCGGCAAAATATTTCAAATATCAAGGATGATCGACTGGTGGAAAAGTATTTTATCAAGGATAACGTTTTATACACTTATATTGAAGATAAAGTTGAGGTTAAGGCTTTTCAACGAATTAACACAGAAGGCCAGGCTGAATACTTTCTTTGCAAAGGGATTGTACTATATAAGTATTCTATTGAAAAAGAAAATAAAGTCTTACAATTTGAGCATATTCTTGATTCCACCCTTAAGCAGTATTGTAATTAATAGTATACTGCCATATTAACCCATTTATCAATATTTCCAAAAATTTTCAATTATCTTGTTTACTTTTTGAGTGCCTGACATATATTTTAATGTAGAAGTCAATTATATGATAATAACCATTAAAACTTATGTCAATCATGAAAGAAATAGTTCAACAACTAACTGCCGCCAAAGCAAATGGTAAGGCTAGAAAAGATATTGAGGGTTA
>JAIOTT010000503.1 GCA_021106655.1 Bacteroidales bacterium | reverse complement strand
GTATAGCTTTAAATATGCTACGAAAAGATGATACAAAAATCGGAATAAAAGGAAAAAGATTGAAGGCTGGATGGGATAATGAGTTTGTTTTTAACCTTTTGAAAAATATTTAGATGCGTTTGCCCTGACATCTCACCTCTCATCTCTCACCGTCTCATCTCTTTTTAGTATCTTTGCAATCCAATGACCCAGGACAGTTTGCAAAATACCGACTCAACATTTTCATATCCTGAAGCTGATACTTTACCGGGGAACGAATCAATATCTTTTTTTTCGGAATATTCTAAGCAAGGTGATATTCGGCCTCAAGAAGTAAACTCCCAAAGTAATGACTGGATGTTTGGGGTGATCTTTCTGGGATATATCTTATTTATATTGGTTCATGTATTTAACAGAAAAAGGCTGAACAATATTATCAGAGCATTTTTTGCAAAACGTTTAGTTAATCAGATGGCGAGAGAGGGGAATATTATTAGTGAAGGTATGTTTATCGCATTATTTTTGATCTTTGTTTCATGCTTTTCTCTTTTGATATATCTTATTATTGGAAAATACTATGATACAGAGAATATAGGATATTGGGGATTTACCTTTTATTTACAGATATTTATTGGTGTTCTGCTCTTTTTATTTTTGAAGTTTTTGATGATTAAAGTTTCTGAAAAGATATTTAAAACCCGGGAACTGTCAGCAGCATATATTTTTAATTATAATATTTTTATTTTTTTTGAAGGATTAATGCTTTTGCCATTATTGACTTTAATAATTTATTTATCTGGGGATTATAGTAGTAAAATATTGATTGGAAGTGTTTTTTTGATATTATCAATCATTGTCTTTAGGCTGTTCCGGGGAATAATAATAGGATTATCTTCAAAAAACTTTCAATTATTTCAATTATTTTTATACTTTTGCACCCACGAAATTATACCAATACTGCTAATTGCAAAATTAGTTAAGGATTATTTAGTATAGTTTTTACTATCAGCGAGTTAAGCAATGGTTTTTTTTAATTAACGCAAACTATATTATAGGATTGATTATGAAGAATATACTTGTTTCACAACCAAAACCAGCCGAATTAGAAAAATCTCCTTATTGTGAATTGTCAAAAAAATACAATATAAATATTGACTTTCATAAATTCATAAAGATAGAAGGAATCAGTGCAAGAGAATTTCGTAAGGAAAGAATTAGCATTCTTGATCATACTGCGATAATCCTTACCAGCCGTAACGCAGTTGATCATTTCTTCAGGATTTCCAAGGAAATGAGAGCCGAAATACCGGATACAATGAAATATTTTTGTATGTCGGAATCAACCGCATTTTATTTGCAAAAGTATGTCCAGTATCGCAAGCGTAAGATATTCCATGGAAAACAAAGTTTCCTGGATCTGATTGAGATAATCAAAAAACATAAGGACGAGAAATACCTATTACCATGTTCAGATATTCATAAGCAGGAACTTCCCAGAATGCTGGAAGATTTGGAGATTTATTATAAAAAAGCAATTATTTACCGTACTCTTGCCAGCGATCTCTCAGATGTAGAAATTAATAAGTATGAGATGCTCATATTTTTTAGTCCTGCCGGCGTAAAATCATTATTCAAGAATTTTCCTGAATTTGAGCAGAATGGTACATTAATCGCCGCATTCGGTCCAACAACAGCTAAAGCTGTTAAAGATGCAAAATTGTCACTGAACATTGAAGCACCAACTAAAACAGCTCCTTCAATGACAATGGCTATTGAGCAGTATCTTCATAAAGCTAAAAAGAAGAAATAGTTGAAATGCCAACGATATTTATTTAACAAGGCTTTAAGATAATTCATTGATATTTATCCATTCTTCTATGGAGACCTTTAAAAAAGAGGAACGCCTTAATAATAAAAAGGTCATAGAATATTTGTTTGCAAATGGGTCAACTTTTTTCTCCCACCCTTTCAAGGTTGTCTGGTGTGAGCATAAAACCAACACACAATATCCCGCTAGTATACTAATAAGTGTTTCAAAGTATAGTTTTAGAAAAGCCGTAGTTCGAAACAGGCTTAAAAGGCAATGCCGTGAAATATACAGAAAAAATAAGAATCAGCTTTATGATTTTTTGGAAACGAAAGATGTTAATTGTGTATTTGCGTTAATCTATTCTGCCAAGGACATTTTATCCTATGCCGATTTGGAGAAAAAAATAATATTAATTTTACAGCGTTTACAGTTGGAATATGAAAAGAGTGCTGAGTAAATTCCTGATCTTGCTTATCAGGTTTTATCAATATGCAATTTCACCATATTTGATGTCTTCCTGCAGGTATACACCATCATGCTCTGTGTATGGGGTTGAAGCAATTCGTAAACATGGCCCTTTTTATGGAGGTTGGTTGACATTAAAACGTTTTTTGTCTTGTAATCCGTGGGGTGGCAGTGGCTCAGATCCGGTGCCCTAAAATTTGGAAAAGTATTTTAATCATTTTAATTAATAAAATATGCTTATCGTAACAAAAACTATTATTCATAAAGCAGGCTTGTTGGTAGCAGCTTTGTTGATATTGATCATATCAGAGAATTCTATTAGTCAGACTGGGAATGACTTTGAAATATCAAAGAATTTAGATGTGTTTTCCGACCTTTATAAGGAAATTGAGTTGAATTATGTTGATGATATCAATCCTGGTGAATTTATGCTATCAGGCATTAAGTCAATGCTTAAGGAACTTGACCCTTATACAGTGTTTATTC
Organism: Bacteroidales bacterium; assembly: GCA_021106655.1. GTDB lineage: Bacteria > Bacteroidota > Bacteroidia > Bacteroidales > SMBSF77 > SMBSF77. Next base: position 247 of record JAIOTT010000503.1, on the reverse strand, counting down.
CTGAATCACAAATCGAAGATTATAAATTTATGACTACCGGCAAGTATGGTGGCATTGGAGCAATGATTCATAAAAAAGATGATTATATTGTTATTTCGCAGCCATATCAAGGATTTCCTGTGGACAAAGCAGGCCTGAAAGCCGGTGATAAAATACTTGAGATAAATGGCCAATCAACTATAGGCAGGTCAATACCTGATATTAACCTTATTCTCAAAGGGCAATCTGGCTCAAATATCAGGTTTTT
>JAIOTT010000301.1 GCA_021106655.1 Bacteroidales bacterium | reverse complement strand
CTGTTTTCTATATTATTGTTGGTTTTTGTGCATCAATTCCATTGTTGATTTCACTCAAACAACATCCCAATTATATCGTGCCTTCGATCCCATTTTTTGTTATGGGCTTAAGTGTGATTATTGCTCCATTTATTAAAGGGATCCTTGAAAAGTTAAAGTCGCGGACTGTGAGAAGGCTTAGAGTCTTCTCAATCATTATATTTTCTTTATCACTTTTGTTTTCCTTTTCATTTATCGGTAAGTCAGGAGGCGCTGATGGATTAATAGCCGGGATTTTGGGAAAACAAAGCCAAAATAAAGAAATACTCCATGACGTATACATCCTTTCATCAATCATTCCTGAAGGAACAATAATCTCAGTACATAAAACCTTTCCACGAGATTCTGAAATACGTAATTATTTAGGCAGAATCGGATATATAGCTATTGATTGGAATTCAGAACAAGAATTCTTGTTAACTGACAATAATAAATCATTGGAAGACTTACCATCTGATGAATATTATGAGGTACCAAATTTAACTTTAATTAAATATAGGCTTTTCAAAAGAATAAAGCAATTGGATAGCCCCCAAAGGGCAAAATTAAATTCCAATTAAAAATAGAATGGAATACGAATGACTCGGACTGGACTGATCTACACGGATTTAATCTGTGAAAATTCGCTGCATCCGTGTCATCAGTGTTCCATCGTGATATATACTGAATTATATCAGCTATTGATTCAATTGGCTAACTTGAGCAATTAATTGCTAAATTTGCATATTACTTATTTGTCTATTTGGTGAAAATTTTACTTCTAAATACCTACGATAATAAAGGTGGTGCTGCCCGGGCAAGCTACCGGATTGCAAAATCTATAAATGGATTAGGTGAGGATTTAAGGTTTATAGTCAGAAAAAAAAATCTCCCTGACACTTTTATTTATTCAGCTAACGAAAAATTTTCTGGTATAAAACCTTATCTCGATTATTTACCAACTTTTTTATTCACAAGAAAACGACTCCCTTTTTTCTCTGCTTTTGTAAAGGATAATTTATTGAATGTAGTTGCTGATTTCAAACCTGATGTCATTCATCTGAACTGGATTTCTGAAGGATTTGTGAAAATAGAGACATTAGCAAAATTCGGAATCCCGATTGTATGGACATTACATGATTCATGGCCGTTTACCGGTGGATGCCATATTCCCAAAGACTGTGTTAAATATAAAACTGAATGTGAGTATTGTCAATATTTGTCACCCAAATTTAAGTCAGATCTAAGCTCCCTTAACTTTAAGCGTAAGTTGCGAACCTATAACAAGATTGAAAATTTGCATATCGTTACTCCCTCTAAATGGCTTGCAGATGAAGTAAGATCAAGCAGCTTATTAAGTAAGTTCCCAGTCGAGATCATTCCAAATTGTATTGATAATGAGTTTTACTATCCTGTTGATAAGCAAATAGCAAAAAATAATATGTCGCTTGATCCCGGAAAAAAAACTGTAGTATTTGGGGGTATAAATTCAACAAAAGATAAAAATAAAGGCTTTGAATTATTAATTGATGCTTTGAAATATCTTAATAAAAATGATTTAGAAATAGTTGTATTTGGAAATGATAAAACGAAAATTGAATATCTTGATTCAATAAAAATCATATTTTTGGGCAAAATTAATGATGACAGTATGCTTCGGAAAATTTATTCTGCTGGGGATGTTACGGTTGTTCCTTCATTAATGGAAGTTTTTGGTCAGGTTATTACAGAATCAATGTCATGTGGTACACCGGTAGTTGCATTTAATAAGACTGGCCCGGCAGAGATCATTGATCATAAAAAGAGTGGATATCTTGCTGAGGCATTTGATCCAAAAGATTTATCTGATGGTATTAACTGGGTGCTTGAGGATCAACAAAGATGGAATGAATTGTCTGAAAATGCTGCATCACATGTTATTAAGAATTATTCTTCTCATGTTATAGCAACGAAATATATTGATTTATACAAGAAAATATTATTATAAATTCAAGTGCATATCTTATAATGGAACACGGATAACACGAATGCAACAGATAGTCACGGATTTAATCCGTGTAAATCAGTCTAATCTGTGTCATCAGTGTTCTATTTATATGTTTATTGTAAAATCTCAGCATAACAAATGTATGCGAAATACTAGTTACATATAAAATGAAAATTTCAATAATAACACCATCGTATAACCAAGCGGCCTTTATTGAAACAACCATTAATAGCGTTTTGTCTCAAAAAGGTGATTTTGATCTTGAACTGATTGTTGTAGACGGTGGCTCAACTGATAGCACTATTGAGATTTTGGAAAAATACTCTAAATATATTACCTGGGTTTCTGAGGAAGACAAAGGTCAGGCACATGCTGTAAATAAAGGGATAGCCATGTCAACAGGAGAGATTATTGGCTGGCTTAATTCGGATGATATTTACCTTGAAAACGCTCTCCAAAAGGTTTTAAAATATTTTACATTGCACAAAAATTGTCAATGGCTTTTTGGAAAGTGTAAAATAATTGATAGCCTGGGAAAAGATTCAAGGTCATTAAATACCAAATATAAGGATTTTCATCTCCTGAGGTATAGGTTCAGGAAATTGTTGATCGAAAATTTTATTTCTCAACCTGCTGTCTTTTTTCGAAAATCATTAATTGATGAAGTAGGTCATCTTAATAGTACTTATCATTATGCCATGGATTATGATTTGTGGCTTAGGTTTGGGAAAGAAGTGGATCCATGCATTATCAATGAGTATTTGTCTGCATTTCGCAAACACAGTGATTCTAAAAGTGAGAACAGCTATAAAAAACAATTCAATGAGGAGTACAAAATTGCAAAGTTGCATACAAATTCCAAATTGATATGCGCTTTACATTGGTTAAACATCAGAAAAATATTAATTGCCTACAGCTTGCTAAAAAAATAAGTTTACATATCTGATATATGAAACGTTTTCTGGAATTTTTGAATGATAGAATAATCCTGTCATTATCACTTCTTATTATCTATTATCTACTTGTTGTGTTGCTGCACAAGGAAGTCAGTGATTTTTTTATCCGCCTGGTCGAGGGAGTTCCACGTAATGTTTATCAGACTATTGTATTGTCAGTTGGCCTGGTGTTATTAGTGGTATATGTTTTTCTTGTTGTTAGAAATATTTTGATCAGGGAATGGAAAAAAAACATAATTTTTTACTTTTTTTTTACATTGCTATTTGTTGTCCTAGCCTTTAAGATCATTATTGTTCATAATATAGAGATCATACATTTTGCTCAGTATGCCGGGCTTGCAATTCTTTTGTTCCCAATTGTAAAGAGATTCGGGGATACAGTTTTTTGGGCGACTTTGCTGGGATTTATTGATGAGGCATATCAATATTTATATCTCAAACCCGACGGAACAGATTATTTTGATTTCAATGATGTAATACTGAATTTGCTGGGTGCCGGTCTGGGAGTATTATTGATATTTAGTAGCGGATTTTATTTGTTACGTATCCATAGAAAAAGATGGTATAGATCCGAAATAAATATTAATTTAATATTTTTTATTATTGCTGTTTTAATTCTTTTCCAGACATCAGTTATATTTTTATATCCTCAGAAGAACTAATCTTATTTCTCATTTATTCTTAACAAATTCCAGGAAACTGGCTTCTGGAAGCCTGTAACATCATTAGTTACCAGTTTTCATGTAGTCCG
>JAIOTT010000111.1 GCA_021106655.1 Bacteroidales bacterium | reverse complement strand
CGCACCGCTCAACCATTTACCCTTGCTTCCTTCCGAACCTGGGGGAGTTTAACAGGAGCTGGTCGCATAAGACTTACCCACTGCAAAAGTACAAAAATTACTTTTGTTTTGCAATAAATATTTAGAATTTCTATTAGCAAAGTTCTAATTTGTTATATTTGCAGGTAAATATTTGATAATTGAGTCTACTCCGAAAAGCTAAAAAATAAAAAATGCCACAAAAACACTAAGTCACTAAAAACCACAAAACATAGAATATCAATTGATTAATTTTAGTGTCCTGATAAATATCAGGATTGTGTTTTAGAGTTTTAGTGGCAAACTAATTTCTAATTTCCAATTTCTGAACATGAATTAACTACGAAAAATAAACAGGTAAAATAATTCAGTAAACAATAGTACGATTTTAGTATCATATATAAAGTTAAACCAATAATTAAAAAATATGGAAGAAAATAAAGTTTCTATAGGCAAAACAGCTTTAACTTATGGACTGGCACTTGGAGGTATACTGATACTTCTTGAGCTTTTGTTCTATTCTTTTGATCTTGACCCGAAGAGTAAAATCAGATGGGTATCTATACTTGTCCTGATTGGTGCTGTTGTAATCGGAGTTAAAAATTTCAGGGATAAGGATTTGAATGGATATATAACATATGGCAAATCCGTATCACTTAGTTTTTTGATTGGAATTTATTCAGCAGTACTTGTTAGTATTTTTATGTTTTTCTTCATCACTTATATTGACCCGGGTATGATTGATGTAATTTTGGAGCAAGCTGAAGAGGAGATTCTGAAAACAAACCCTAATATGTCGGATCAGGAGTTTGATATGGCAATGAGCTATACAGAGAAATTCACCACACCTGTGTGGATAACTATATGGTCGTTTTTAGCCCTTACTGTTCAAGCAATTATTGCAGCACTTATCATTTCTATTTTTATGAAAAAGAATGATGATTCACTTGATGCAATAATTAACTAATATAATTCATGGATATTTCTATTGTCATACCATCATATAATGAGGAGGAATCGATTAAAGAGCTCCACTCCTGGATAGTGCGTGTTGTGAAGGCTAATAATTACTCCTATGAAATAATTTTTATAGATGATGGTAGTAGTGATAACACCTGGAAAGTCATTAATGAGCTTGCAGCTGTCGATATAAATGTTAAAGGTATAAAATTCAGAAGGAATTATGGTAAATCTGCTGCTTTGCAAACAGGTTTTGAAAAAGTAATTGGAGATGTTGTGATTACAATGGATTCTGACCTTCAGGATAGCCCGGATGAAATTCCTGAACTTTACAGAATGATAAAAGATGATAACTATGACATTGTTTCGGGATGGAAAAAGAAAAGATATGATCCGATAAGCAAGACTATACCAACCAGGCTGTACAATTGGACCACAAGGAAAATGACAGGAGTCAGACTTCATGATATGAATTGCGGGCTTAAGGCATATAAAAAAGCTGTAGTTAAGAGTATTGAAGTTTATGGCGAAATGCATCGCTATATCCCTGTTATTGCAAAATGGGCAGGTTTTTCAAAGATTGGGGAAAAGGTTGTTTCTCATCAAAAAAGAAAGTATGGCGTCACTAAATTCGGGATGGAACGTTTTATAAATGGCTTTTTGGATCTGCTGTCCATTACTTTCACAAGTAAATTTGGGAAAAGACCAATGCATCTGTTTGGATTATTAGGAACTTTATTGTTTGTTATTGGATTTGCCATTGCTTTCTACCTGATCTTTGCTAAATTATTTTTCCTTGAATACAAAATGACAGAACGACCCTTATTCTATTTTGGCCTGCTTTCAATGGTAATTGGAAGTCAGTTGTTTATTGGAGGATTCATTGCAGAGATGATCTCACGTAACTCATCCGACAGGAATGTTTATCAGATAGAGGATGTTGTTGGAGAACAGTAGCAGTGGCAGTAGCAGTGGCAGTAGCAGTAGCAGTTAGTAGGCAGTAGGCAGTGGGCAGTGGGCAGTAGGCAATAATCATTAACTATAAATTCAAGATGAAAAGAAAGGTTGTGATAGTTGGATCGGCTTATCCCTTGCGGGGTGGGGGAATAGCAACCTATAATGAAAGACTGGCAAAAGCATTTATTGATAATGGGGACGAGCTTATTATTCATTCCTTTAAATTGCAATATCCCGGATTCTTATTCCCTGGCAAAACTCAGTATTCAACAGAACTACCACCCGAAGGCCTTGATATCAGAGTTACTGTTAATTCAATTAATCCATTAAACTGGTGCAAAATTGGCAGGTCTATCCGGAAGCTAAAGCCTGACCTTGTGATAATCAGGTTTTGGATACCATTTATGGGGCCTTGTCTTGGGTCAATTGCCAGAAAGATCCGTAAAAATAAGCATACTAAGGTTATTGCAATTGCTGATAATATTGTCCCGCACGAAAAAAAACCTCTTGATAAAATCCTTATAAAATATTTTGTAAAAAGTGTTGATGGCTTCATCTTTATGTCTAAATCAGTGCTGAATGATTTGAATGTATTTGATAAACTAAAACCTAGAAAATATTGCCCTCATCCATTATATGATAATTATGGTGAAGCTATAACTAAGGAAGCAGCAAGAAAACAATTAAAACTTGATACCGCCCTAAATTATATATTGTTTTTTGGATTTATTCGTGATTATAAGGGCCTTGATATCTTACTTGAGGCCTTTGGTGATAAGAGAATAAAAGAACTTCCTTTGAAACTGTTGGTAGCAGGGGAGTTCTACACCGATCCTAAGCCATACTGGGATATTATTAAAAAACATGACCTTAAGGACGACGTTTTCATGACAAACGACTTTATTCCCAATAATGAAGTTGTAAATTATTTCTGTGCTGCCGATCTGATAGTTCAGCCATATAAAGATGCAACTCAAAGTGGTGTAACTCAAACGGCTTATCATTTTGATAAGCCAATGGTAGTTACTAATGTTGGAGGGTTGCCGGAGATGATACCGCATGGAAAAGTCGGTTATGTTGTACCGCCTGACAAGGATAATATTGTGGATGCCATTTGTGATTTTTATAATCTAAAAAAAGAAGATGAATTTGTTGAAAATGTAAGACTTGAAAAACTAAAGTATTCCTGGGACAAGATGATAGAGAAAATTCAGGAGCTGCAGGAAGAGTTGTGAGATAATTATTAATGGTTAATTGTTAATTATTAATGCTCTTTTGAATTACGGATTATGGATTACGAATTACGTTTATTAACTTGTTGTAAGCAATTTTTCACGTATGCCTTATGTTATTAAAATTTCGATAAATAAAATTTATACTTGTATATTTTTTGCCGTATATTACGGTCTCTTTTTTTAAACTGTTCATATTATGAAAAATAAAGATCAATCAAATTCTTATTTGCATTTGAGAAACTTATTGTTGACGCGTAGGAGTTCTTTGTTGATTATTGGCTTTTTATTGATACTCCTTTCCAATATGCGGGGCAGTGCCGGCCTTTTCGCATGGTTTATGCCAGTGCCATTTCTGATTTACGTGGTTCTTTATCACGGTGTAAAAAACCATCTCTGGTTGCTGCTTAGCCTTTTGTTGGGTTTCATTTTAACATTCATGAAAGCTGCTTCAGAGCCTTTCTATGCTTCCATCGGATTTTCAATAATGATCGGTATAGTATTAGGTTTGCGATATTATCTTGCCTTTCTTATTTGGGGTTACATTCGCAAATGGGCCGGAGATCTTATCAGCCTGATCGCATTTCCTGCAATAATATTAAGTTTAGAATATATTCAGGCATTCTATACGCCTTTTGGGGATTGGGGCTCTTTCGCCAATACACAATTGTATAACCTCCCTCTTCTGCAAACAGCCTCTCTGTTCGGATTCCTGGGAATATCCGCCATCATGACCTGGGCAGCAGTTCTTTGTACATCCATAATATTAAAAGGAAGCTTTGTAAGAAGTGGATTGCGGCTGTCGATATTTGTACTGGTACTTACTGCTTTATATGTATATGGTGATCTGCGAATGAATAAAGTACCGGAAGGTAAGCATATTACGGCTGCTGCAATTATGGTCGATAATGACTTCACCGATGTTTTTCCAGACCCTGATGACCCGGAAGTAGTGCAAGCAAGGAATGCTTTAGTAGAAAAAACCCGGATAGCTGCAAACAGGGGAGCCTCAATTGTAGTGTGGGGTGAAGGATCTACTTTAATTGCAGAAAAAAGTGAAGGCCTGTTTTTAGAAGAGCTATCTACAGTGGCAAAAAGCCATGATATTGCTATTGTAGCAGCTTATGCAGTACCGGTTCCGAAAGACGAAAAAGAAGATTATAATTTTATAAACAAGTTCACCTGGATAAATAATAATGGAGAGATAGTTGAAACTTATCTCAAACACCATCCTGTCCCAGGAGAAGGAAGTGAGAAAGGTGTTAAACCCTTGAAAGTTATCCATACTGAATACGGTAATCTGACGGGAGCCATTTGTTATGATTATGACTTCCCGCAAATGGCACTTACTCAAGCCAGGATAGGAGCTGATATGGTTGTGGTGCCCGGAATGGACTGGCGGAATATGCTCATGCAACACACGCTTATGGCAAGGATAAGAGCCATTGAAGGAGGATTCTCTGTTCTCAGATCTGCCAATGAGGCCACTTCAATGGGCTTTAACAATTATGGCCAGATCTACGCTGCAATGCCTGATTTCGGAAATAACGACAAAATACTGATCGCTTCTTTGCCGGTAGGGAAAATATACACTCTTTATAGCAGTATTGGAAACCTGATTGCCTATGTCGCCATTGCTGCGCTCATATTCTCCTTGTTTATAATGGTCCGTAATTGTCGTAGATCAAAGAATACGAATACCAAAACAACACAAGATATTTAATATGAAAAATACAGATGAATTATCGCCTTCAGATTCAGTTATGACAGATAACGCAAAAATGCGTAAACGACTTCTTATCCTGGGGATTACTGTATCCATACTTGTGCTCTGGAATGGTGTATGTGATTATATCTATGTATACTCTTCCCAGTTAAGCGGAGCGGACTACTCAACATCTGCGGTGTTTAAGGTTATGCTTAGCGCCGACGGCCGTCCTCACTGGATGGTAATGCTTGCGCAAACCGCCGGATGGCTTTACCCGATTTATGCCCTGGCATACTACCATATGTGGATAGGGATGCGCAGAGCAGGCTTCTGGCTTGCCCGTGTTCCTCTTGTAATACTTGCCTATGCAATACTAATGATCGGTGGTATTCAGCATGCTGGTTTTGCATTTTTAAGCGTACTGGAACAGGCGAAAGCAGTGGTCGGATGTACCGATATGGTATTCTTCGATCAGGCAAACAAATATATTATTGAGCATTTTTTATGGGGAGATCTTACAGCAATCATCGCTTTAATTACCGGGGCAATATGGCATGCCGTAGGTATATTGAGTGGAAAAACAATGTATCCACGCTGGTTTATTGTTGTATCTCCACTGGGCGTATTGTTAATTACCAATATAATTGGCTCCTTTCTCCCTGCTCCTATTGCAGGATTTGTGGTTGGGCCATTTGGAACCTATTTTATGTTTGTTCCAATTGTGGCAAGTACGATATGGCTGTGGAAAAATCATGATTACTAAATGAGTGATATCCGTTTCTAAGAGAATTCAATGCCCAGAACCTGAGCAAAAACGGGCTGACTTACGAATTAATGTTTTGGTTGGCATTATTCCCCGATGAGGAATTTGATAATTTTGTATAATAAAAACAGCTTACAATAAATGTATAAAATTAATAGTCGAGACAGTAGTAAATTCAAGGGGTATAGCCCGCTATTAGATGGATTTGACGGAAAACTAACAACCTCAAAATGGGCGAAGATTGGTAAGTGTTCACAGGATACTGCAGCAAGGGATATTCAAGATTTAATAGAAAAATGAATTTTATATATACTTCCAGGAGGAGGGCGAAGTACTGGATATGATTTAATAAACGAAACTAATAATAAAACCCCAACCTGAACCCCGAAACTATAAACCATAAACCACAAACTACAAACCACAAACTATAAACTAAAAATAGTATGGACTCATTTATTAAGCTGGCAAAAAAAAGATTCTCATCAAGGAAATATTCTACACGTCAGGTAGAAGATGAAAAAGTATTACAGGTGCTCGAGGCTGGAAGGATTGCACCTTCTGCTGCAAACTTTCAACCATGGATATTTGTGGTTGTAAAAGGTGAGGATGCTAAGAGAGAATTTAAAAGCATTTATAATAAGGAGTGGTTTAAGGAAGCTCCCGTTTTTATAATTATTTGCGGCGATCACAAGAGTTCCTGGAAAAGAGCTGATGGGAAAGATCATTGCGATATAGATGTTGCAATAGCTGTTGACCATATGACACTTGCTGCAACCGACATTGGATTGGCTACTTGCTGGATATGTAACTTTGATATAGCAAAGTGTTCTGAAGTGTTGAATTTGCCCTCAAATATTGAACCTGTAGCAATTCTGCCTCTTGCTTATCCTGAGGATCACCCTGACCCTGATCGGCACATCACAAAAAGAAAAGCACTTAAAGATATCGTGTATTATGATAAATATGAATGACAATAAAACAATGAATATAAGAAATACCATAAAAGCATCACTAGAGCTAAAACAAAGACTATTGGCCAGTGATGAAATAGTACTTCTAATTGAGAAAACAGCTGCTGTATGTATAGGATCTTTAAGAAATGGCGGTAAGGTGCATTTCTGTGGTAATGGTGGAAGTGCAGCAGATGCACAACATCTTGCTGCTGAGTTGTCAGGAAGGTATTATTACGACAGAGATCCCCTGAATGCTGAAGCATTACATGTTAATACTTCCTATCTAACAGCTGTCGCAAATGATTATGGCTTTAATGAAGTATATGCGCGTTTGTTAAAGGCAGATGGCAAAAATGGCGATATTCTTATTGCCCTTTCCACCTCAGGAAATTCAAAAAACATTATAGAAGCTATTAAAACAGCAAAGGAAAATGGGATATTAACTATTGGCCTCAGCGGTGAAAGTGGTGGATTAATGAAAGATATGTGCGACATCCTGATCCGTGTTCCATCTACTGATACTCCAAGAATTCAGGAAGCACACATAATGATAGGACATATTATTTGTGAGAGAATTGAGTCTGAAATGTTTCCGAAGTAGGGTAGAAGGTTTGCAGGTTCACACGTTCGAAAGTTCGAAGGTTCGAAGGTTCGCAGGTTCGAAAGTTCGCACGTTCTAATGTTAACACCTTTAAGTAAATGACTTTAAAAGAGATCAAAATAGATAAATCATGGACATTATTCCTCGACAGGGATGGCGTGATCAATAAAAAAATCGAGGGCGATTATGTTAAAAGCTGGGATGCCTTTGAGTTTACCTATAAAGCTCCGGAAGCAATAAAACTCCTTAGCGATATTTTTGGTAAGATATTTATCGTCACTAATCAGCAGGGGATAGGTAAAGAATTTATGACAGAAGATGATCTTAAGCGTATTCATCATAAAATGCTTAAAGAAATTGAAATGTCGGGCGGAAAAATTGAAAAGATATATCACTGCCCAAGCAGGGACGAAGATATGAGCCCTCTTAGAAAGCCGGATACAGGAATGGCGCTTAAGGCTAAAACTGAATACCCTGATATTTGTTTTGAGAGATCAGTTATGCTAGGTGATTCTTTAAGCGATATGGAATTCGGCAGAAAACTAAATATGACTAATGTCTTTATCTCCAATAAAAAACAAACTATTTCATCTAAAAATAATATGTTTGACCTCCGGTTTGAAAGTTTATTCGAATTTTCACAATATCTTTGCCGCTAAACTAAATACACAGTTAAAGTGTCACCCAACGCTATATTAATAAGCTTTCTGGTATATACCCTTTTGTTGTTTGTGGTTTCGTGGATCACTTCGAGGAAATCAGACAATGAATCATTCTTTGTAGGCAACAGAGTATCCCCCTGGTATGTAGTTGCATATGGAATGATAGGCGCATCCCTTTCAGGAGTCACTTTTATTTCTATTCCCGGCGATGTGGGGTCGACACAATTCTCTTATATGCTTATTGTGTTTGGCTATCTCTTTGGGTATATTATTATTGCCAGAATATTGCTTCCTTTATATTACAGTTTAAAGCTCACATCAATATATTCCTACCTGGATCAGCGTTTTGGATTCTGGTCATATAAAACAGGAGCCTTCTTTTTCCTTGTTTCAAGAGTGATAGGTGCATCATTCAGGATGTACCTTGTTGTAAATGTGTTGCAATTATTTGTTTTTGATGCATGGAACGTTCCTTTTGGGATCACGGTAATTATCTTTTTAGGACTTATCTTATTATATACATTTAAGGGGGGCATAAAGACAATAGTCTGGACTGATACTATTCAAACTACCTTTATGCTTCTTGCTGTAGTAATTTCGATTTTTCTGATCTCAAAGGATTTAGATATCAGTATCAGAGGATTAGTTAGCTCGGTATTTGAAAGCGAATATTCCAAAATGATCTTCACTGAGTGGGCAGATAAAAAGTTCTTTTTAAAATCTTTTTTTAGTGGGATATTTATAGCAATCGTAATGACCGGATTGGATCAGGATATGATGCAAAAGAATTTAAGTTGCAGAAATGTTAAAGATGCACAGAAAAGCATGTACTGGATGGCTTCATCACTTGTAGTTGTGAATTTTCTGTTCCTGATGCTTGGTGCTATTTTGTATATTTTCGCTGCTCAAAAGGGAATTTCTGTTACAGAAACTACTGATGATCTGTTTCCTTCAATTGCTTTAAGAAATTTAGCTCCTGTTGCCGGTGTTATATTTATTATTGGCCTGATTGCTGCAGCATACTCAAGTGCTGATAGTGCCCTTACATCACTTACAACTTCTTTTAGCGTTGACTTTCTTGGGCTTGAGAAAAACACCGACTTATCAAAAAGAAAGAAAATTCAACTAAGGTATGTTGTCCATATTGGTTTTTCGGTCCTTTTGCTGGGAGTAATTATTTTCTTTCGTGAAATAAATGACAAATCCGTAATATCTCAGTTATTCACCATTGCAGGCTACACTTATGGACCTTTGCTTGGCCTGTTCACATTTGGATTGTTTACAAGGCTCCAGGTTCATGATAAATGGGTTCCCTTGGTTGCAGTTCTATCCCCACTGCTTTGCTACGTATTAAGTCTGAATTCAAAAGAATGGCTTAATTCATATGAATTTGGATTTGAGCTGCTTATCCTGAATGGGGTTCTTACTTTTCTTGGATTATTGTTCATACATAGAAGAAGTGACTAGAATTACAAGTGACTAAAATGACTAGAGTGGTTTCAAAGTGCAGGTGTTGTTGAAGATTGCCAATTTTAGTCATTCGAAATTTTAGCTCACTTTAGTCATTTATTTCTTAGAGGTAAAAATCGTAGGTTTTACTGTTAGCATCACCCATCCGAAAGAAGAGAACTTGTTTTGTCCGAGGCTAATTCCCTGAATGATCTCAAGTGAAGTTGTAGGTATTATAAAACAATATCCTCCTGCTATTGAAATATCCTTTCTTATCGTCCATTTAAAATCAAAGTCGAATTCGTCACCCAGATACTTATCGAGATAACTTATCGTGCTTGTACTATTATCCAATACATTATTCTGTAGTGAGAAAAAATGATAATCCATGCTAAGTCTTATTTCTTTGATCGGGTAGTATGCGATTGTTGCATAAATATCAACTAAACCACCACCGGAAGTTCCCCACGGAATATTTGTAAACATATCCATCTCTCCGTTTACAACATGCCGCTTGCCATATAAAATATCAAAAAGATGATCTTTCTTTTGATAATCCTCATCAGTTTTGGCTGCATCCTGACCTGATAGATAATCTATTCCTGCAGCAAACAAGAACTTCTTGTATTTATACTGCCCGACAAAAGAAAATAAATATGCACTAACATCAAGACCTTTCCGACTTTTGCCATTCTGGTAATATCCACTACCCTTAAGCTCTATATTTTTTATTTTATATACAAGGTTAGCTCCATAGGTTCCTCTCATATAAATTACATTACTGCTGTCATTTTTTACATAACCACTCCCTATCGCAATAAATGATGCATTAAATTTAGGATTGAATTGCTTTTTTAAATACAAGTAATTCATTGTCTTTTGTTTTATTGAAGTATACTCCCTAAATAGTATATTACTGCTTTCGTTATTGAAGGAAAATCCCAGGTCTAGTATTAAATCATTTCGTTTGTATTTATAGACTGCTGCATTATATGCCATTCCATTTAAACCCCAGTTTCTGTATGCAATCAATCTTTGGTCATCATACGCCAAAGTCTGTCTGCCAACTTTAAGTTTAGAGTGCTTACAAAGATTTAACTCAATCCATGCCTGATGTAAGTCAACACTGGAAGTATTCCCAAATACTCCTGTTGATGTATATACATTTTCATCTCCCCATAGTCTCACATCCTGTATTGAAAAACCAATAGAATAAAGATCGTTTGTATAGTTAATATTTAGTCTGCTACGCTGACTGATAAAAAATAACGGATCTCTTGAACCATCATTAAGTAATCTATTTCCGTCCCACATTTGAGCTCTTGGACGAATTTCAGCGCTTATAGTAACCTGTGAATAAACATTTAGGGTAGTTGTAAAAAAAATAAATACAAAAAAAGCTGATTTAATATTGTTATGTATGTTCATATTTACTACATTATTTATTACGTAAAAGAACTCCTTTGTTTTAGGCTGAATAATTCATAAATTGTGATAATATTATGGTTTTCTTTGTGTTACTTCGTGATGTACTTTGAGTTACTTAGTGGTAAAAAAAAGATTAACCACAAAGGATACACAAAGGATTGCACAAAGTACCACAAAGCTTATGAATTAATCAGGTTAGAAATTAAGAATTATTTATTGTACATTAATTAGTCATTAATGCAATTAGAAAT
>JAIOTT010000414.1 GCA_021106655.1 Bacteroidales bacterium | reverse complement strand
GATAACAGCTTTGTTGTCCATAATACTGATTCTTGAACTATCACTAAAAAAAGAAGATGAAACAATAAACTGATCGAGTATCCCCCAATGCTCCCTGAACTTATGGGTTCCCTCCTCTCCTTCCAGATGTTTATCGTACATCAGGTTTACCAGAGAATTGTCTGTTGTATTAGTGTTTAAACCTTTTGCATTAAGTACTCCGGAAATGCTATGTTCAGCAGGGTCATCATTGAAGTCACCCATGATCACAATATAAGCCAGGGAGTCAAATGAAAGTATGGAGTCTGCTTTTTGTTTTAGAGTTGATGCAACATATTCCCGTTTGGGTTTTGTTTTAAGGTAACCTCCATACCTGGAAGGCCAGTGATTAACAAAAACATGCAATGTATCCTTTTTATTTACCAAACCTTTTGCATAAAGAATATCCCTTGTTCTAGAACTCGTGTCAAAAGGGAAGATAATTTTTATTGCTTCGTCGTGCAGGCGTTTGAATTTTTCATTCCTGTATAGAAGTGCTACATCAATTCCACGCTTATCAGGTGATTCGTAATGAATATATCTGTACCTGAATTTCTGAAGAGGAGATTTCATCCTGAGGTAATTAACGCAAAACCCATTTTCAATTTCACACAAAGCAATAATTCCGGGGGGCTCCCATCCGCCAACACTTATCAAAACTTTTGCAGTATTTGAAACTTTCCTCATGAACTTTGTAAAGCTCCATCCCCTGAAACCCATTATTGTATATTCATCATCTAGCTTTAATGTATCATCAAAAGGATCGAACAGGTTCTCGACATTGTAGAATACTATCCTTAAACCTGATTCATCGCGGGGCATATCGCTGAATGAATTGTCGTAAATATCCCTGCCTGTGAGAGGTGATTTGTAATTTATTTGGGAAAAAAGCAAAGTGCATTCAAATAAACCAACTGAGATCAATAATATAATTAGTTTCTTCATATTGTTTCACGCAAAGACCGCGAAGTATTCGCAAAGATCGCCAAGTTTATAATTTGTTTACAATACGATGTATGTTATCCTTTAGAATCTTGCAATTGAAGTTTATCAAAATTGCTAACTTCAGGTTTGATAGTCTTAAATATGTTAAGGTTTGAGCATAGTGAATAGGTGCCAATGTTTCTATCGATTTAATTTCAATAATTACTTTATTGTTTATAACTAAATCAATTCTATAACCAACATCTTGCTTTACATTTTTATAAATAAAGGGCATAGGAAACTGTTGTTTTACATCAAAACCTATTTCCTTTAAATCAAAAGCCAATGCGCTTTCATATGCAGACTCAAGTAATCCCGGTCCAATAGTTTTGTGAATCTGAAGTGCTGCCCCAATTATTTTGTATGAAATCTCGTTTTCTGTCATAATATTTTATTTTGCGGTCTTTGCGTAAATTTTCTTTGCGCTCTTTGCGTGAAACACTTAAATACATCTTTTACATTTCTTGAAAGATGTTTGTTATTAGTATCATATTCCTAGATTTGGTAACCTCTTTTTTGTTTAATTTTCTCATTACTTTATTCATTATTTATTAAAAATATCGTACGTTTGAGCAAAATTTTAAAAACAAAAAAATCAATATCTCATGGATACAATAGAAACCATTTTATCACACAGAACTATAAGGAAATACAAAGAGACACCCATTGAAGATGCTATCCTTAAACAAATTCTTGAAGCAGGATTCCGCACATCAACTACCGGCAATATGCAAGTGTACAGCATCATTGTAACTAAGGAGAAAGAAATAAAAAACAAACTTTGGGAAAGTCATTTTAAGCAGGACATGGTAAATCAGGCCCCGGTAATTTTGACTTTCTGTGCAGATTTTAATCGCTTCAATAAATGGTGCAAACTACGGGAAGCTGAACCGGGATATGATAATTTTCTTTCCTTTATGACTGCCGCTATTGATGCATTGATTGTTTCACAAACGGTTGCTGTCGCGGCAGAATCCTTTGGTCTTGGCATTTGCTACCTGGGAACAACAACATATATGACTGAAAAAATTATCAATATCCTGCATTGTCCCAAAGGTGTAATTCCAATCACAACACTTGTTATCGGATATCCTGATGAAAACCCTGAACTGGTCGACAGACTGCCATATGAAGGTATAGTGCATGATGAAGTTTATCATGACTACTCTCCTGAAGCAATTAACAAAATTTATAGCGAGAAAGAAGCCCTTCCTCTGACCGCTGAACTACTAAAGGAAAATAATGTCGATAACCTGGCCAAAGTGTTTACACAATACAGATACAAGAAGGGAGATAACATGCACTTTTCAAAACAATTACTGTCTGTCCTTGAAAGCCAGGGTTTCATGAACAACGCTTAAAAGTAGGCAGTACACAGTACACAGTCTGCAGTAAAATATTTGGAAAAACCTGACTACCGACTGTTGACTGGAGACTGCCGACAGATCATCAAGCAACTATTTACCTCTAATTATAGTCTTATAAATGTAAGCTATGTGATAAGTTCCAGGCAGTTTTTACCAAAAAAATTGTAAATTTGTACATATTACACAGGCTAAGACTATATACAATGCTAAGATTTTACATTTGTTCAATATTATGTCTTATAAGCATTTGGGGAACTACTATAGCCCAAAAAGACCCTATTCGTTCCGGTGAGATTGAGTTTATTGAAAACAAAGGCCAGTGGAACGAAAAAATCATTTTTAAAACCGACCTTCATCATGGTGCTCTGTTTCTAGAAAAGGATTGTTTTACTTTTAATTTTGTCGATCATGATGACTTGTCTCACTCTCATGCTCATGATGGTCATGTATTTGATAAAAAGACCGGGCAGATCACTCATTATCATGCCTATAAAATGAATTTTCCGGGTGCTGATAAAGATGTCAGCATAACTGGTTTGAATGCTACGGATGATTATTGTAATTATTTTATTGGCAACGACCACAGCAAATGGGCTTCCCGTGTCAATAAATATAGTGCAATTGAATACACTGAAATATATCCCGATATTGATCTTAAAATATACAGTCATGATCATCTTTTAAAATATGACTTCTTACTTAAGCCCGGAGCAAATCATAGAGATATAAGCCTTGAGTATGAGGGTTTAAATGATATCCGAATCTCTAATGGAAATTTGATCATTAAAACATCGGTTAATAAGATCCTTGAACTTAAACCATTTACATACCAGGAAGTCAACGGCAAAATTATTGAGATCGCCTGCAGATACCAGTTAAAAAAGAATAAAGTTACATTTCAAATAAAAGGCAAGTATGATAAAAGTAAAACTCTTATCATTGATCCTACATTAATTTTTTCAACCTATACCGGATCTACTGCAGATAACTGGGGTTTCACTGCAACATTTGATTATTTCGGCAACGTATATTCCGGAGGAATTGTATCAGGGACCGGTTATCCTACAAGTACAGGTGCTTTCCAGGTAGATCATGCAGGACAGTGGGATGTTGGTATAATAAAATATGATTCCTTAGGTCTTACACGACTTTTTGCTACATATCTTGGAGGCTTACTCGCTGATATACCACACAGCCTTATTGTAAACGAATTAGACGAATTATTGGTGTTGGGAACAACAGGTTCTGCCGACTTTCCGACTTCCCTTACTGCATATGATATTACTTTCAACGGTGGTGATTATCTTGCTTATGATGGCTCAGTTCTATTTACGAACGGAAGCGATATCTATGTCACAAAATTCAGCCCCGATGGCAGCCAATTAATGGCATCAACATTTATAGGTGGCACCGGTAATGATGGCTTAAATTTCAGGCATTATTATAATTTTAATGTAATGCACGGAAACGATTCATTATACTATAATTATGGTGATGGTGCCAGAGGGGAGATAATCACTGATGACCTTAATAATGTTTATGTGGGATCAAGTACTTTCTCAAATGATTTTCCTGTAACCGGATTTCCATTTCAAAGCGTATATAACGGCCAGCAGGAAGGAGTTGTTTTTAAACTTGATTATAACCTGACAACACTGGTTTGGAGCTCCTATATTGGAGGGTCAGCTGATGATGCTGTTTTTAGTATTGATACTGATAAGAATTATGATATTCTCATTGCCGGTGGAACAAATTCTTCGGATTTCCCTACTACTCCAGGAGCATACCAGCCAAATTACCTTGGTGGAACAGCAGATGCTTTTGTAGCTCATATTTCACAAAACGGGAACAATTTAATTGGTTCAACATTTTTTGGTTCTTCTGATTACGATCAGGCGTATTTTGTAAGAGCTGATAAAAGCAATAATGTTTTTATTACCGGCCAGACTGAGGCACCCGGCTCAACCCTCATACATAATGCATTATATAACAGGCCAAACAGCGGACAATTTGTTGCCAAGTTCCCTCCTTCTTTAAACACTCTGGAATGGTCAACAGTATTTGGCACAGGCAACGGAAAACCAAATATTTCACCTACTGCTTTTGCAGTCGACATTTGTAACAGAATATATGTTTGTGGATGGGGAAGAGAATGGGCAGGCTATGACGGTAACACCTGGGCAAATATTGAAGGTACAAAAAATCTGGATATTACACCCGGTGCCTTTCAGGACACAACTGATGGCATGGACTTTTATTTTATGGTTATAGGTGTTGATGGGAATTCCTTGGAATATGCTTCTTTTTTTGGCGAAATACATGAGGATGTTATCTGTGGTTACAGCGGACATGATCATGTTGACGGTGGTACGAGCCGCTTCGACAAAAGAGGAAACATATATCAGTCGGTTTGTGCCAGCTGCGGAGGTTGTAATGCATTTCCCACATTTCCTGCCGGAGTATGGTCATCTACTAATAACTCATTTAATTGTAATAATGCTGTTTTTAAATTCAACATAAATTATGATTTTGCACTTGCAGAATTCAGTATGCCACATACAGGATGTGCACCATTTACAGTTCAGTTTGATAATAATAGCATAGGAACAAGTTATATCTGGAATTTTGGAGATGGCTCCCCTACATCAACAACACCTAATCCAACTCATACATACAATAATTCAGGATTATATAACATTACTCTTATAGCAAATAATCCTGCCAGTTGTAATCTATCAGATACTATCATAAAACAGATCCAGATCCTCGATGACACATCTTACAGTATTCCTGAAGCATACTTGTGCAAAGGTGATCAAAAACAAATTGGGATAACTCCAAGTATCGACACTACAATAAAATACCAATGGATACCTTCTAACGGAATTAGTGATATAACAGTTGCTAATCCTTTCGCATCACCGGCAGTAACAACAAATTATACTTTACTTGTTTCCAACGGAGTTTGTACGGATACCATCTACCAGGATGTAATCGTTTTTGATCTGAAAGTGTTTGCAGGAAACGATACAACAGCATGTGCCGGCACAGTGTTCCTCACAGCTACCGCCTATGGAGATTCTGTAAATTTTATCTGGTCATCCAATCCTCAGTTTTCTGATACATTAAACTCAAATGTAAAAGACAGCACAGTATTAATAACTATTACATCCCTGACGACTTTTTATGTTAAGATTAATAATGAGTATTGTGAAGCAACAGATAGTATAAATGTAGATTTTCTTATCGTTATTAGTCCTATTGTTGCTGATGATCCAAGTTGTCATGGTTTCTGCGATGGAATAGCAAGTGTTTTGGCAAGCAGTGGCACACTTCCTTACACTTACTTATGGAATACAGGAGCAACAACTGATACAATTAGCTCTCTTTGTGCAGGGACTTATACATGTACAGTTACCGATGCTAATTTGTGTTTTTCCATTTCCAGTATTACACTTACTGATCCTCCTCCTTTACTGATTGATATTGATTCTGTAAACATTCCCTGTGATGAAGTATGCATTGGAGAAGCCCTGGCAAATATTTCCGGAGGTGTTCCACCATACTCTTATATCTGGAGTAACGGACAAATAACAAATCCCGCTGTTGACCTCTGTGCCGGGAAATATTATGTAACTATTACCGATGATAACAAATGTATAATCACAGACTTCACCACCATTATTGAGGATCCTATCCTGAAAAATATTGTGGTCTATGTGGATGATGACACAATTTATAGTGGGCAAAGTACAAATATATATTCAACTGAAATTCCAAATTGTCAGTATACCTGGAAGCCTGTTGCAGGGCTCAGCAATGCAAATATACCTGATCCTGTTGCCAGTCCTCTGGTTACTACTACTTATTATCTGAATATACAGGATCAATACGGATGCGAATATATCGATTCAGTAAAAATTTTCGTAATTGATGTTTTCTGTGAAGAACCATATATTTTTGTGCCCAATGCTTTCACTCCCAACGGTGATAACAACAATGATATAGTATTTGTAAGAGGAAATATTATCGAGGATATGTATATCGCAATTTATAATCGCTGGGGTGAAAAAGTCTTTGAAAGCACGAAACAGGAAAATGGTTGGGATGGTACATATAAAGGAGAAAAAAGCCCACCGGGAGTGTTTGTCTATTACCTGGATATTACATGTTACGGAAAAAGAACATTCAGAAAAAAAGGAAACATAACATTGATAAGATAAACGCGAAATACATAAAGCCTGTAATCATTACCAGGCTAAGAATATGAGGCAATTATCAATTCATAAAACTTTATTAATTCTTCTCTTCATTCTTGGAGGACTGCCTCTCTTATCACAAGACATACACTTTTCACAGTTCAATGCTTCTCCAATGAATCTGAATCCTGCGTTGTCAGGATTTTTTACCGGAAAACACAGATTTGCACTAAACAATAAAAGTCAGTGGTCATCCATAACCACACCATATCAAACATTTTCTGCATCCTATGACACCAGACTTCTAAAAAAGAAACGCAGAAGAAAAGATATGATAGGTGCAGGCATCACTTTTTATCGTGATGTAGCAGGTGATTCAGATTTTGGGACTATGCAGGCTAGCCTTTCTGTTTCATACATAAAAGGATTGAATAATTTTAATAATCATTTCCTGACTTTGGGTGTACAAGCAGGAGGCGCACAAAGAAACTTAAATTTCAACAAACTATCTTTTGACAATCAGTTCAATGGGGAACAATATGATCCTGAACTTTATCACGGAGAAAACCTATCTGCAGAAAACTTCAGCTATTTTGATCTGTCATTGGGAGTCCACTGGTTCTATCAAATAAAAAGCAGGTTGAATTTTAGTGCCGGAATTGCTGCATTTCATCTTAATAAACCAAGTCAGTCACACCTTGACAACCATGACATTACCTTAAATCCCAGGTATTTAGTCCACGGCAAAGCTCAGATTGATGTGTCAGGTAAAATTGATCTCGTACCCGGGTTTCAACTTATGAGGCAGGGTGAATATTCTGAGTATTTGTTGGGATCCATGATAAATTTTATCACAAACGATGATCCGAATTTCTATACATCCATAAATTTCGGATTATACATGAGATATAATGATGCAGCAATAGCGGTACTGGGAATGGATTACAAACGCTTTAACTTTGGGATCTCTTATGATATAAATTTCTCAGACCTGCAGAATGCTTCAGATCTCAGGGGAGGCTTTGAGTTTTCATTGATTTATATACTTGGAGAAAGAAGCAGCAGAAAGGTTGTGAGGAAGATGTATTGCCCGATTTTTTAATATGCTAATGAGTTAATGTGCTAATATGCTACTTTTCAATGATACAATGGTACAATTATACAATACCTCAAAACCGGGTGCTGAGCTTGTCGAAGCATCGGTGTTCGATATTCAAAAGAGATATAAAATAATGCTTTCACACAGTCTGTAAATCCGGAGTTAATTCATAATCTTAAATCAACTAAAAGTATGAATTATTTTTTTGTAATTTTTAAAAGTTAGAGAATCAGAAAAATCCCAAAAAAGGCGTAATGTTGCCTCAACTAATAACTAAACAAATGAAAACTTCCCCTTTATTAGTTTCAATAATTCTTTTGCTTTTTTTCAATATTGCTTTTTCACAAACTATTGTTAGTTCATATCAAAAAATTTCAGCCACAGAAGGGAATTTTACTGGTCCATTACTAGAGGGAGATTGCTTTGGAAGGTCAGTTTGTTGTATTGGTGACTTAAACAATGATGGTGTAAATGATATTGCGGTTGGTGCATCTCGGGACGACGATGGTGGAATAGATAAAGGTGCTATATGGATACTGTTTATGAATTCTGATGCAACTGTTAAGTCTCATCAAAAGATAAGTGAACTAGAGGGAGGTTTTTCAGCAAGTTTGACAACAGGTGGTGTTTTTGGATCAGGTATTGACACTGTCGGTGATCTTAATGGAGATGGAGTAGTTGATTTGGTTGTTGGAGCTGAATATGACAGCGATGGTGGAGGCTGGCATGGTGCTATATGGATACTATTTATGAATACAGACGGGACTGTTAAAAATCAACAAAAAATAAGTGATACACAAGGAGGTTTTAATGTTGTTTTTAGTGGTTCATGTGCATTTGGATCAGGTGTAGAACCTATAGGCGATTTTAATGGTGATAATGTCCTTGACCTTATAGTAGGTATGCGGAGAGATGGTGATGGAGGAACGAGGAGAGGTGCAGTTTTTATTATTTGTTTGAACACTAATGGCACAGTTAAATCTTATCATAAAATCAGCAATATACATGGGAATTTTACCGGAGTTTTAGATGATGAGGATCATTTCGGTTGTAGCATTGCTTCGCTGGGGGATAAGGATGGAGATGGTGTTATTGATGTTGCGGTTGGAGCATTTTGTGACGGTGATGGTGGGTTTGAACATGGTGCCGTTTGGATATTATTTCTTGATGCAAATGGTGATGTAAAAAGTCACCAAAAAATCAGCTCAACACAGGGAGGGTTTACAGGTATTCTGAACAACGAAGATCGCTTTGCTCATGCTATGAATTCCTTGGGAGATTACAATAATGATGGTGTCACCGATATTTTTGTGGGTGCAATTTATGATGGTGATGGGGGTTATAAACGGGGTGCTGTATGGTTGGTTCTACTAAAAACAGACGGTAGCGTGGAAGATCAATATAAAATCAGTAATACACAGGGTGGATTTAATGCAATACTGGATGATGAAGACTTATTTGGCCAGGCAGTTGCAAATATTGGTGATATTAATGGGGATGGATCAGATGACTTAGCTGTAGGAGCAGCGCTTGATGACGATGGAGGCTTAAATAAAGGAGCAGTTTATCTGTTTTTTACTCCAAAACAGGGTGAGGATGAAGATACTTCGGATGTTTTCTGCGAAGAGCCATATATTTTTGTGCCAAATGCTTTCTCTCCCGATGGTGATAACATCAATGATATATTATTTGTTAGAGGAAATGTAATAGAGGAAATGTATATCGCAATATATAATCGTTGGGGTGAGAAAGTTTTTGAAAGCACGAAACAGGAAAATGGATGGGATGGCAGATTTAGAGGAGAATATTGCCAACCGGGTGTATTTGTCTATTACCTTGATATCAGATGTTATGGCAAAAAAATATTCAAAAAGAAAGGAAACATAACCTTAATAAGATAATAACGAAAAGCATCACGTCTGTAATAAAATCCAGGCAAAAAGATGAAGCAATTATTAAATCATAAAACTTTATTAATACTGTTCCTCATTTGTGGAGCACTGCCTCTACTATCCCAGGATATACATTTTTCACAATTTAATTCTTCTCCTTTGAATCTGAATCCTGCACTCACAGGATTTTTCACAAGAAAACACAGATTTGTATTAAACCATAAAAGTCAATGGTCATCAGTAACAATACCTTATCAAACATTTTCCGCCTCCTATGATACAAGATTCTTACTTGGGAAACGTAAAAGAAATGATATGATAGGTGCAGGTATTACATTATATCGCGATCAGGCCGGTGATTCGGATTTTGGTACTCTGCAGGCCAACCTTTCTGTTTCCTTTTTAAAGGGATTAAATAATTTCAACAATCATTTTCTTTCTTTCGGAGTACAAACAGGAGCTGCGCAAAGAAGCTTAAACTTCAACAATTTAACTTTCGACGATCAGTTCAACGGGGATCAATATGATCCTTATCTTACTACCGGACAAAAACTATCGACAGATAACTTCATATATTTAGATCTATCATTTGGAATACACTGGTTTTATCAATTAAAGAAACGTCTGAATTTTAGTGCCGGGATTGCAGCATTCCATCTCAATAAACCAAGTCAGTCGCATCTTGATAATCAAAATATTATCTTAAATCCCTGGTACCTAATCCATGGTAAGGCACAGATTAAAGTGATAGATAAGATTGATCTGGTACCCACTTTCCAGTTAATGAATCAGGGTGAATATTATGAATATTTATTGGGATCCATGGTAAAATTTATCATAAATGAGGATGAAGATGACTTTGTATCCGTGAATCTCGGATTATATATGAGATACAATGATGCAGGAATAGCCATGCTTGGAATGGATTACAAACGCTTTAACCTTGGGATCTCTTATGATATAAATTACTCAGACTTGCAGAATGCTTCTGATCTAAGGGGAGGTTTTGAGTTTTCAGTTATCTACCTGTTTGGTAAAAATAGTAAGAAAGGAGCCAGAAAGATGTATTGCCCGATATTTTAATATGCTAATGTGTTAATATGTTAATATGCTAATTTTCAATGATACAATGGTACAATTATACAATACCTCAAAACCGGGTGCTAAGTTCGTCGAAGCATCGGTGTTCGATATTCAAAAGAGATATAAGATATAAGCTTTAGTCAAAAAACATTAATCAGTGATGATCAAAAAGCAAGGAATTAGTGGGTTTTTGTGATTTAGTGGCAAAAAAAATGATGTGTAATAAAATTCGATTTTAATATTGAATATCTTTGGGGACGATGAATCTATAATAATGACTGCAAAAAAAACAATCATATCAATATTAGTACTCAGCTGTTTTGCAATTCTAAAGCCTGGCTTCTCCCAGATTATTAAGGATGACATAAACATGGCTGATGAGGCCTTCAAAGATGGAGATTATTATGGCGCTTCAATATATTATTATAAAGTACTGTTAAAGGATACAAGCAAGTTAAATATCGCCTACAAATATGCAGAATCCTGCAGACTCTTCAATAATTACTCAGAAGCAGCCATATGGTATGCATATGTTACAGGAAAAGATGAAAAAGAAAAGTTTCCACTTAGCATCTTCTATAATGCATTGATGCTTAAAGATATCGGCAGGTATCCGGAAGCAAAAGAGATATTCACTAAATACTATTCAAAACACAGATTAGACAGAGATTATTTCTCTAAAAAAGCCAATGTCGAAATTGAAGCCTGCGATTTTGCTGTTAACAACCTTAACGACTCGATAAAGGTAAACATTGAACACCTTAGCCATGAAATAAACTCTCCTTATTCAGAATTTGGAGCTGTTCAACTCAAGGACAGCTTGCTCGTTTTCTCGTCTTTAAGATATGTTGTTTCCGATGAATCTGTCCCCATGGTCCCTGATCTGTTCCAGTCAAAGGTTTATTCTTCAATAATAAACGAAACAGAATATAAAACTCCTGAATCGTTCAGCCGGGTTTTAAATGAAACAGGAGTTCATACTGCAAACATTTCATTTACACGCGATCATAAAACGGCATACTTCACTAAATGCCAGGCCATAGATTTCTCAGGTCTAAGATGCGAAATATACCGAAGCACTTACAAAGAGGGAATATGGGAAAAGCCCGAAAAGCTTAATAATATGATCAATATGCATGGCTACACCTCCACTCATCCTTTTATTGTTGAAGGTGAAAATGATGATGTATTGTATTTTGTTTCTGACAGGCCGGGAGGTCAGGGAAATTTAGATATCTGGTATTCAAGGATTAGGAGAGGTAAGTTCTATAGCCCTTTTAATGCAGGTCGTAATGTCAATACTCCCGGAAATGAGATCACACCATTTTATCATTACAAAACCAGCACATTCTATTTCAGCTCAGACTGGCAAATAGGATTTGGAGGATTTGATGTTTTTCGTTCCTCCGGAGGACAAAGAAAAAGAAATGCAGCTGAAAACATTGGACACCCGTTAAATTCAAGTTATAATGATCTGTATTTTACAATTAATTCTGATGATTCAACAGGATATTTTACCTCTAACCGCCCAGGATCCTTTTTCATTAAAGGTGAAACATGCTGCAACGATCTTTATTTCTATGACCGAAGAAACAGAATAGAAGTTAAGGATTCAGTCCTTTTATCAATAGATACAACTGATATTGAACAAACGATAAGACAACTTCTTCCACTTACACTTTATTTTCATAATGATGAACCCGACCCAAGGACTACCAAAACAACAACAAATAAAAATTATGAAAATGCCTTATCAAACTACTTTTCCTTAAAAAACAAATACAAAAAAGAGTATTCCCAAGGATTGACCGGAGAAGAAAAACTTAAGGCTCAACAAGACATTGAAGCATTTTTCGAAAATGAATTGTCACATGGGTTCAGCGATCTGAATGAATTTGCACGTTTACTTCTGAAAGACCTTAGAAAAGGAAGTCAAGTTAAAATTACTGTCAAAGGCTATACAAGTCCATTAAATACAAAAGAGTACAATATTAATCTTGCTAAAAGGAGAATATCCAGTCTGAAGAATTTTATTTATGAATATAATAAAGGGATTTTTAATAAATACCTGAGTAGTACAGATAATGTAGAAGCTATGCTTGAAATTCATGAAGTCCCCATTGGTGAAGAGCAGGCAGCAGCTGAAGTAAGTGATAACCCTAACGACAAAAGAAATGCCGTTTATAGCAGGGCGGCTGCTCTTGAAAGAAGAATACAAATTATCATGTACAGCTCTGATAATAATAATGTACATACAGGTAATGATAAGACAACAGAGATTAAATTAAATGAAGATTTTATTGATTTTGGCAATGTCGTTTATGGTGAGCAAGCCTCCTTCTCGCTTCAAATAACAAACATTGGTGTTAATGACCTGATCATTTCAAATATTGAACCAAGCTGTGGATGTACAATATTCGAACTACCTGAGGGACCAGTGCAACCGGGAAACTCAATTGACATAAAAGTATACTTTGATACGCATGATACCATGGGAGAGCAAAATGAATTCCTGACTATATACCTGAATACAAAAGATGGGGTGAAAAATATTTTCATCTCAGCTAATGTAATTGAAAAGTGATCATTTATCCTCTTTTCTAATAAAATCTCTCGTGATACTAACTGAAAAAGCAAACTTCCCTGCCAATTGTACTCCATTCAAATACTGATATACCGGAAAATCAAGCAGAGCTGAAATATTCCATTTTCCCTGGTGAGTATAATTTAATTGTGGAGAAACAAAAAAAGAGCAGTTTCCGCTTTCGTCCATGATCTCGCCATCCTGTCTATCCTTTGCCCTTACTTCGTTTCTGATCTGTAAAATTGCCGTCCAGTTTTCGGTAAGCCATTCATGCCTGAAGTGAAGATGTTTGGAAATGATAAAGGATGTATAAAACATATTTCCAAATTTTTGCTGAACACCATTAAGAAAAAAATCCGGACTGCTGGCAAAGTTAAACTCACAACGGTTAAGCAGGAAAAAGCGCAGGGCCTGGAAAGGTTTCTCTTTTAAAATAAAAGTCTGAATAACTATTCCGTATGAACCGGTTGATGGCTGCAGGTCTGTTGATAATTCAGTATTATTAACTATCAGAGCGTGTTGACGCATTGGTATCTTGGCTCCTGCAGACGTCGTTATGCCAAATCTTTTCTCAGCATTTTTATAGATATTTAATTTTGCTGATATTACGGCATTGGAAAAACCATAGCCTTCTTTAAGCGGTTCAACTAAATTCAAATTTTCATTAAACCATTGCTTCTTATTAATAAAATAGCCAAATTCTGTTTCCAGGGTCAGCTTATTACTGATACCATATCCCAGAATAGTTCCTACATAGTTATATATAGCTTTATCAACCTTTACCATATCAACTTTCTGGTCACCCTCAAAATACCTGTCAGAAATACTATATCTGTAAAATGTGATAACTCTTAAAGCATTTTTATGAAGAATTCCAGTATTGGCCGTTCCGCCAATAGGATTGCCCGGAGAAGAAAAACACTGTGATATCACATTCCCGCTTACGCAATTTAAACACAGAAAAATTATCAGCGTACGCATCTTTTAAGGGAGTTTAACATTGATGGTGATTGACTTTGTCTTTTCGTTATCCGACTTATCCTTCACCATACAGCTAATTGTAAAATCGCCCGGCTGACAAGGAGGTGCCAGATATTTAACTTTGTTGCCATAACCGTCAATATCACCTTTGGAGGCAGACCATATATATGCAAGCTCCTCTCCTGTTGCCACTGCAGTAACCATAGTGGTATCCCCTATAAACACAGTATCGTTTTCCGCAAAAAGATCAGAAAAGACTATGCTGTCAGGATTGTTGTCATCTTTCTTATCGCAAGAAATAATACAACTTCCAGCAAAGAAAAATACAATAGATAAAATACCGACACCTGATAAATTATTAAATCTCTTTCTCATATTTTATTTGTTTCTCTATAAAATCTTTAATATTAATTTTTAAATCAAAAACTGAGAATATTTTTTTACCACTAAGGATACACAAAGTACTTCACTAAGGTACACTAAGGATAATATCATTACTAAACTAATGACCTAATTAACTAATCAACTTACTCACCTAATTCTTCAAACATCTAACCGAAAACCCATAAGCTTTTGGAAATGTATTCCATCTACCTGATCTCGGATCACCTAACCTGATACACCTTCTCCATGCGTATACAGTACCGGCTTCTGTAGTTGTCCAGTTATACTCATAATTACCCAATAATCCAAATGAACCATAACCTGCATTGCCTGACAACAAGCACTCATATCCTGAGCCACCACCTACTTGCAACTGTGTCCCCTGATCTGTTCCTCTCCATGCATTGCCTAAGTCAGCCTGGGCCTGTGTCATCCCTAAAGCCATCTCAAGGTCCTTAAATTCCTGATCACTGCAAACATGCCATCCCTGGGGACAAATACCCTGTGTGCTTTCAGTTGTATCATATTGCATCGTCTCTCCCCACTGATATAATCCTCCATTTGTAAGACAAATACTTGAATCATTATTATAGCAATATTTTTCAAAAATACTGTTATCTGTCATCGTTAGACTTGCATTAATTCTTGTACCAATATTCATATTTTGTGACATCCAGCACTGTGTACCTATTTGAACTGTGCCATATCTCTGCCCGTCGCGAGGGTCAGTAATGGTATCCCCACAAACCCAGGGAGACGAAAATCCAATAATTACATCATCAGTTGAAATTCCGCAATTATTTGAAATTGTCCAACGTAAAAAATATGTGCTATCCTGTATTCCTGTGAATAAACTTGCCGGAGAGGTTGAATCATTTATATTTCCTCCACTTCCACTCAGTATTGACCAAAGGCCTGATCCAAAAACTGGGATATTTCCGGCTAGTTGAGCAGTAGTTCCGGATACAGCTGTTTGATCTGGTCCTGCATCTGCAGGTGTAGGTGAAGGATCTATAACAACATTTGTTGTTGCTGGTGAACTGTTTCCACAAATATTTGAAGTATACACACTATAAACACCCGTATCAGCGAGAGAACAATTAATGATCATAGGATCCTTTTGATTTGAAGTAAAACCATTTGGGCCAGACCAATTATACATGGCCCCGGCAATCGGCGAAGCAAACAATTTCAATGTATCACCTTCACAAACAGGCTGATTGCTGGAGGCTGTTGGGGTATTTGGTAAAAGACAGTTACCACAGATCTCCCACCAGCCCTGCTGTTTAAAAATATTAATACAATCAGTTGTCTTATTATAAATAACAAGGCCGGTAGCCGGAAAGAAAATTGAATCCCTTTGCACCTGTGTAAGCCTTGGAAGCAATAAACCTTGTGAGTCGGATGAGAAATCTGCAACAGATGAAGGATCTGGCGAATTGGTTCCAACTCCAATACTACCTGAATTATAGAATATCCCGTTTGCAGTAGAATTCCACTGACTCGACCCATTGGAAGCATTCTGTGCAAACAAAGCATATGGGACACTTAGCAATTGAGAAGTACCCATCAACAGATAATTGCTTCCTCCTGTAACATCCATTTCAATTTGTAACCACTTACCTCCACCTGTTGCCCAGTCAATAGCAGAAAAGTCATCAGAACTCACACCCTCTCCTATTATTAATGTGAATAATCCAAGACTATTTGTTGAAAGGTCATGTGTTTCAGTATAGACAGAACTACCGCTTGCCGATCCTGTCAATATACTAACACGAATACTTATTGGCTCACTCGTCAAAGGAAGTCCATTCGCATCGCGCGCTACCGCCTGGTAATTTAATCCCTGTGGAGTTTGGGAATTTAATTGCTGCTGAAAGAAAAACAATAATGCTAACAATACGACATATACTACATTATTTTTCATGAGTTTATATTTTTATACTAATTATTTATCTCTTAACTGAGTGGTTAACCCGTCAGTTTCTACTTATTCTATTTTAATAATTTTATAGGTTTTGACAAAAGATGCATTCATAGCGAATATCTTAATGAGATACACTCCTGATGGAAGATCACGCATTTTTATCACTAACCTCTCCTCGAGAGGACCTGACATTGCCTCAGTGTCAGGTTTAACAATATTCCCTAACAAATCCCTGACTTCAATGTTAAGTTTTGTTTTAATTTCTGTGAAATATATCACATTAACAAAATCGTTTGTAGGGTTTGGATATATCTGAAATTCCGTTTTTGAAGATTTCTGTTCGGGAATATCTGATGGATCGTAGTAATAAGGTTGCTGAAATCCCTGTGTCAATATATTGTCAACCGAAAAACATGATTTGGATGCTATCTGTCCAATCGTCCAGGATATGGAAGATGAGGCATTATTGAAACATTCTCCTTTAGTGGATACGACATATGGAGATATCGACTGGCCGTGTATTGTATAACAGAATAAAAAAAATACAAGTAATATGTATATTCTTCTCATTGCCATGCCCTCCGTACTATTTTTTGCAAAATTTTTCCTTTACAAATATAGTGATTATCCTGATATTTTAAAAGAAATAAGTTCGATTCTTAAAAAGAAGTAATTTTGCCACTAAAGCAAAAAAAAGAATCAGCAAAAGTAATTTTGTATTATTTAGTGATTTTGCGGCTAATAAATATTTTTATTTTGCAAAAATCTAATTTATGAAAAAAAATATTTTACTCACAGGAGTATCTGGAACAGTGGGTGCCCAGGTTTTTAAACAATTGCTTGATCAGGGTAACAATAATATTACTGTCTTTAGCAGAGCATCGAAAACTAATAAAAAGCTATTTCGACCTTATAAAAACAAAATCAATATAGTTTATGGAGATCTAACCCGTAAAGATGAGGTAATAGCTGCCTGCAAGAATCAGGATATCATAATACACAATGCCGCAATCATTCCTCCACTTGCTGATGAAAAAGTTGAACTGGCAAATGATGTTAATGTTAATGGAACACAAAATCTTGTTAATGCCCTGGAAGAATTTTCGCCACACGTATTTTTTATTTATAGCTCTTCTATTGCCATTTATGGCGACAGACTACAAAACCCGGATATAAGGATAAGCGATCCTCTTGCTCCCAGTACTGGAGATGAATATGCAAAAACCAAGATCAAAGCTGAAGGCATTGTTAAAAACAGTAACCTTGACTGGACAATCTTTCGTCTGCCGGCAGTTATGGGAA
Organism: Bacteroidales bacterium; assembly: GCA_021106655.1. Lineage (GTDB taxonomy): Bacteria > Bacteroidota > Bacteroidia > Bacteroidales > SMBSF77 > SMBSF77. The sequence continues at coordinate 715 of JAIOTT010000414.1, read as the reverse complement.
GTAATAATCACAAAATCAGCAAGCTGATGTTTCATATGCCATTAGATACTCCTATTGAAATTGCCACACCTGAAGATACCGGCAGGGCACTTGTAAAAGCCTGCAACCACAAAGATGAACTAAATAAAAAGATTTTCAACCTCGGTGGTGGTGAGAATTGCAGAATCACTTATAAAAAACTTTTGTCAGAATCGTTCATGATATTTGGTCTTGGGAAATTAACCTTCCCTGAGAAAGCATTTGCAGAAAAGAATTTTCATTGTGGCTATTATGCGGATGGAATTAATCTTGAAAACATACTTCACTTCAGACAAGATACTATCGATGACTATTTTGAGAGACTGAAACAACATATCTCACCTCTCAAAAGAGCACTAACTTCTATTGTAAAAATCCCAGTCAAAAAAATCTTACTAAAACACTCCGAGCCTTTAAAAGCATTCAGGGAGAATGATGTGGAATTGATTGAAAGATTTTTTAACTAGTGAATTAAGTAATTTGCTTTGCGTAATTTTGTCCTTCGGACGTAATTCACTTCGTGTAATTTGCTTTGCTGTAATTCATAGTAATTTGCTCCGAGTAATCAGTGGGATTAATACTAATTACCATAAATTACAAAAAATTACCACATAATTACTATTGAATTACCACATAATTACTAACGCCAATCAAGGGTTGAAAGTTCAATTGCCACAAAGACTCCAAGACTCTAAGG
>JAIOTT010000425.1 GCA_021106655.1 Bacteroidales bacterium | reverse complement strand
GTTCATATTTCGAATATTTTTGCAAGAGAAGATTTCAGGCATATCTCTCTTATTTCTTCGGTTGCAAAAGGAAGTATTATTGGGTTTGGGCTGGAATCATACCGCCTTGCGCTCCTGAGTATTGGGTAGTGACTATGAATTACGGACTATGAATTACGGATTATGAATTACGGATTATGAATTATTCATACCTTATACCTAATACCTTATACCTGATACTCAATACTAGATACTATAGAAAAAGAATTAGAATTTATCTTTTTTAAGTGATGAGAACGTCTTTTTCCCTTTAAGATAATAGTCATATACAATATTTCCATTATAAATGTTAATGACTTTTTTAGGTTGTATAGCTATTCTTTTTTTGCGATGCCGGGGAATAGAAATATAAAAATGTATATGCGCTCTTGTTACAGCGAAAAAATCCTTATAGCCGCTGCTTAGAAGAAATTTTATTGCAGCAACACCATCAAGAAAGAAACGGGCAAAGAATACTATAAACAGCCTGTCGGAAGGGAGATTTTTATAAAGCATTATGAGGTTATTGCGAATGTTCAGGTGTGTTTTTCTTGATGATTTTTTTGGAAGAGTACCTCCACCAATATGATATACTTTTGATTGTGGGCATACCATGATCTTATAACCTTGTTGCTTAAGCCTCCAACAGAAATCTATTTCTTCCATATGAGCAAAAAAGTCTTCATCCAGTCCATCGAATTTATGAAAAAGCTCAGCTCTCACAAAAAAACATGCCCCGCTTGCCCAGAATATTTCAGAGATCTCATCATATTGCCCATTATCATTTTCAAGACTCTGAAATAATCGACCTTTGCAGAAAGGGTATCCATATTTATCGATAAAACCTCCGGCAGCTCCAGCATATTCGAATTTTGATTTATCGTTGTATGCAAGTATTTTTGGCTGGCATGCAGCAATGGACTTGTCGCTGTCCATTAATTTGATAATCGGTTGTATCCAGCCTGCAGTTACTTCAATATCTGAATTTAGCAATATATAATATTCTGCTTCTACAAGTTTAAGGGCATCATTATAACCTTTTGCAAATCCTCCATTTTCTTTATTTTGAATAACTCGTATGTCAGGGAACTTACTTTGTAAGTAGTCAACAGAGTCATCTGTAGAGTTATTATCAGCAATAATAATCTCTGCATCACCTGAACTATGTTCAATGACTCCCGGAAGAAAATCTTCAAGAAAGGACCTGCCGTTCCAGTTAAGTATGACTACAGCGACTTTCATTTAGTTCTTTTATGTTTCCATCTTCTGTGCGACCAGAGCCAGTTGTCAGGTTGTTCGATTATGGATTTCTCCAGTAAACGCATATATTTCTCAGTTATTTCATTTTCTTTTGAACTGGCAGCGTCATCACATAATTCAACAATATTAGCTTCGAAATATCCACGTTTAATCCTTTTAACATCCACATAAACTACAGCCAGATCAAGTGATCTGGCAATTTTCTCTGCACCGGTAAATACCGGAGTATTTTGATTAAGAAAATTTGTCCAGTATTGAATTTCACTTTCTATGGGAGTCTGATCAGCTGCCATAAATGTAAATGTCAACTCATTCTTGTTATTAATAAAATGCCTCATTGCATGTTGTGAAGAGATCATTTTCAGGCCAAATTTTGTCCTGACCCTGAGAAGATATTTGTTAAAAAACTTGTTTGATAAGGGTTTGTATAAAGCAAAAGTAGGATATGGCATTACCATCTTTGAGAAAATGCAAACCCATTCCCAGTTACCTGTGTGTCCTATTAACCCAATCACGCTTTTATTCTTTTTATTGAGTTTGTCAAGAATATCAGTGTTTTTAAAAACCATCCTTTTCTGAGATTGTTCATTGCTCATCCCACGAAGTTTAATTTGTTCCCAAATAACATCTGAAAGGTTATGGTAGAATTTTTTTGCTATTTGACGGATCTCCCAGGAAGATTTTTCAGGAAAAGAATTACGAAGATTCTGATATACTACCTTTTTTCTGTATCCGACAATATAATAAATTATTAGAAATAAAAAATCAGATTTTATATATACAAACCAGAAAGGCAGAAGAGATAAAAGCCTTAGTATGCCTGCACTTATAAAATTTATTATATACATTATTCCGGAAAATTTTAAAGAAAGATTCAATGTAATCCAAATGTTCCTGGATTTTACCAGGCTAAATTACGAAATAATATATTATTTAGCTTGAAATTAGTGATTAGAAATATTATCGCGGATTATCAAAGTAATCATCAACCTGGCTGCCATAGGTACGGGTTCGTTCGTTTTCAATATCAACATTGAAAATATTGAAGGGGTCAGTGTCCCTTGCCATCAGCTTAATTTTCCATTTATAGTCCGAAATTTCACCATATGCATCGGAATGAAGCAGCTGGTAGTCGTTGGCGACATAGTTAGGGTTATAGAAAACAAATTTTTTGTTTCTTTGGTTTATCAATGTATAATAATGCCATATTTCGTATGGGTAGGATCTTGGTTCATATTTACTTTCATTGATAGTATTTGGTGGCCCATATTTAAGATACACTCTCCCCCGATCTGATTCATAACCCTTTTTTATCTGTGTTGAAAATGCATTATCTGCTTTTTTCACCTCTTTATAATAATTAAACCATGCCAGTTCAGGATTAATATTGTCACGGTTTAGCCAAAAGTTCATGAAATATTGCTGTTTTGTGTTCAGATTAGATCTCTCCAGCTGAGTACTCGCAAAAATACTTTCAATCTCATCAGAGATAGGCTCGAGCATACGTATATATTCATCCAGAGTATCAGCATTAGTTATTCTTTCAGCAAAGGTATTGTTTAGGTTTAGAGCAGTGATGTCACTTAGTGCAAATTGAACTTTCGGATTATTTCTCTGAAAAAAAATAGTGTTTGAAGCTAAAACCATATTTTGCCTGTCTATGACTTCAATTACAAGATTGTAATTGCCGGATGCAAGCTCACTGATATCAAATTTATTTAAGAGTACTACCACAGCTTTTGTTGTTTCCCTTCTAAATCTTACAAGTTTTGATATTTTTTTATCTGTTTCAAATGATTCAATATAATATGATAACAGGAATTTTTCATTCGCTCCCAGCATCTTTTCTGTATTATATATTTCTGTATAAAAAATAATTTCATTCAGGTTTTCAGGGAAATAATTAAAAAGATAAGGGATTAGGTCATAGCCACTTTTTGATAAAATATTCTCCTCACTTGTTTGCGTGTAAGAATCAACAAGTTCAATTCCGGAAATACTTACTTTTTCTTCAGGAAAAAAGATCGTGATGGGTTGTACTATAGAGAAGGCTTTGGTTTCAGCATGTTTATCGGATATTAATAATTCCAGATCATAATTTCCGCCCGGTAGTATGAATCGTTGTTGGTCGATAAAATTAAAATTAACATTAGTGGTGTCATCTATTTCCGGACTGTAGAGTTCATAT
>JAIOTT010000078.1 GCA_021106655.1 Bacteroidales bacterium | reverse complement strand
AATATATTTTCAATTATTTTCGATTTATTTTTGAGGTGATAGAGTATGTGTTTGATAGAAAGGGTTTTAAGTTAAATTAGTGAAACTCAATTATGCATTAATAATTATGTGATCATCACATTAGCAAATTGAATACTCGAACAATCGAACATTCGATTGACGAGTGAAGCACCAATTACGCGAAGCTAATGAAATCCGAAGGATAAATTACAGCGAAGCGAATTACACAAAGCTTCCGACTGTCTTCCCTACTTAACCACTAACCATACTCAACCACTCAACTAAACATCAATTACGAATTGAAAACCCGCACTTCGGCAAGCTCAGTGAACAAAACCTGCACTTCGCAACCTGAAATTTGGAAGAATCTAAAATAGTAATTTAACCATATACTAATTTTTGTATGTTTATTTAAAGTTTTGTGTATTTTTGACTATGAAAAAACTAATAAAACGCATTTATGAAAAAAGTAAATCTTCTTCCTGTATTAGTATTGGTATTTATTGTGATGGTCTCAGCTTGCTCAAAAGATGATAATTCTGTGGATAATCCTGATAATAATCCGGTTGATACTGTTCAGAAATATGACACATATAAAATCCAGACTAATTATGGAGATATCCTGATTTGGTTATATGATGAAACACCTTTACACAAACACAACTTCGATAGTTTAACAAAGGCAGGATTTTATGATGATTTGATTTTTCACAGGGTTATTAATGATTTTGTTATTCAGGGTGGTGATCCGCTTGGAAACGGAACTGGTGGCCCGGGTTATACAATAGCTGCTGAGTTTGTTAGCAGTATTACACACGTGGTAGGTGCTGTTGGAGCTGCCCGGAATAATAATCCACAAAAGAGATCAAATGGCTCTCAATTCTACATTGTTGAAAATCCAAATGGAGCCCATAATCTTGATGGAGAATATACTGTGTTTGCCATCACAATTGATGGAATGGATATTGTATCAACTATTGCTGAAGTACCTACCAATGCGAACGATAAACCTCTTACGGATGTTGTAATGACAAAAGTAGAAGTTGTGAAATATACTGCTGAAGAACTTCTTACAAATTTTGGTTTTACTGTTCCTTAGTAAAGAGAAGAAAATTCTGGCTTTTCCAGTCAGACAATTCTAAAAAGCCTTGTTAAACATATTCATCCAGCTCCATCCATCGTAGCGTTTTCTCATCAATCAATGTTATGACAGTCCCCATACGTTCAGTCATTTGCATCAGTGTTTCATATTCGGTGATACTGTCATTAATGGATTGTTCCAAGGCAGTTTTCTCTAGCTCCAGGCCTTCTATCTCTTTTTCAAGATCCTTATATTCCTGATTTTCTTTGTAGCTGAGCTTTGTTTTTGTTTTATTTGGCTTACCTGCAACTTTTTGTTTGCTTTTCACTTTCACCAACAAAGCCTTTTCCTTTTTTAATTGCGCTTCTTTAGCTTCCCTGTAATCTGAATAGTTACCCACAAAACCACGAATGTTTCCGTCACCTTCGAAGACTAACAATTGATCCACCAGTTTTTCCATAAAATAGCGATCGTGAGAGACAAGGATCAGACAGCCTTTATAGCTTTCCAGGAATTCTTCAAGCTTATTAAGGGTCATAAGATCGAGATCGTTAGTAGGCTCATCCAGAATCAAAAAGTTAGGATTTCGTATAAGAACAGTGAGGAGGTGAAGTTTTCTCCGTTCCCCACCACTCAACTCAGAATAAAATCTCCGCTGCATTTTTACCGGAAACAAAAAGTGCTGTAGAAATGCTGAAGCTGTCAACTTTTTCCCATTACCTAACGTTATCACCTCTGCAATGTCTTTTATCACATCGATGATACGTTTGTCCTTTTTTAAAACAAGCCCTTCTTGTGAATAATAGCCAAACACTGTGTTGTCACCGGAATTTACTCTACCGGAATCGACACTCTCATCTCCAGTTGCTATATTCAGGAAGGTCGTCTTTCCCACACCATTTTTCCCTACAATCCCTATTCGTTCACCTTTCTTGAAGACATAAGTAAAGCTTTGCATAATCTTTATGACTCCATAGCTTTTCGTCACATTCTTCATTTCCAGTATTTTCCCACCTATCCTTGACATTTTTACCTCTAGCTGCAACTTATCTTCTGTGGTTTTTGTGGCTGCCTTCTCTTTAATCTCATAGAATGAGTTAATACGGGACTTTGACTTGGTTGTACGTGCTTTGGGACTTCTACGTATCCATTCAAGCTCTTTCTTCATCAGCTTACCTGCCTTATCGATTTCTGATTTTAAAGCCATTTCCCTTTCGTTTCTTTTTTCCAGGAAATAGGAATAGTTGCCTTTATGATGATACATCTTGCCGTCTTGCAGTTCAAGGATATGATTACAAATACGGTCAAGAAAATAGCGGTCATGTGTCACCATGAGTAATGTTATCGAAGATTGAGACAAGTATTTCTCCAGCCATTCAATCATGTCGACATCCAGATGGTTGGTGGGTTCATCCATGATCAGCATATCAGGGCTATCCAGTAGTGTCATGGCCAGTGCGAGTCTTTTCTTTTCCCCACCGGATAATAATCCGATAAGTTGGTTAAGGTTTGTAATATTGAATAGTGTCAACAGCTGCTTGAGCTTTCTTTCGTAATCCCATGCATTAGATTGGTCCATTCGGGTAGATGCCAGCTCAAATACTTTCTGGCTCTTATCAGAATAGTTTTCAGTCTGCTCCTTGAGGGCATTTTCATATTCTCTTATGATAATCAGCAATTCCGAATGGGAGCCTGCGATGAGTTCATTGATGGTCAACTTATCATCAAACACCGGCTCTTGCTCTAGATATCCCAGCTTAACGCTATCCCGAAGGTAGACTATTCCCTCATCAGGAATATCTTTTCCCAAAAGCACCTTTATCAGACTTGACTTTCCAGCTCCATTGTTGGCTATCAGACCTACCTTGTCGCCTTTATGCAGGCTAAACTTCAGCTTCTCAAAAAGCAGTTGTTCAGCATAATGTTTTGTGAGGTCTTCTGCAGATAGGTAAATCATGGTGCAAAGAACAGGTTTTTTATTCTAATCTGCTAAGTTTTATTTCTCAGTGTAGAATGATAAATTATTTCTATCTTTATCATCGTCCTATTTCGGTATCCAACTCTATTGCTGTTGAATTATTATAAGTAGTGTAACTACGGTAGGTTTCTTAAATTAATTGATGCTGAATATGTCTATATTGAGATTATCTATGTAAAATGCTTGCTTCTTTCTATTCCAAATGTAAATCTTCATAACATCATTGACTGACCTGATCCTTGGCAATTCAATGGAATACTCTAAAGTTTTCCATGATTCTATATCATCCGATGGAGTCTCATTTATTGGAAACCGGTAATAGTGATAGTTTTGATTTTGAGAATTGGATATGTCTATAACAAACAAAGCAATACTACAACTATTAGAAATAAATTCAAAGCGATCTAATCTTACTTCAGCGAATAAACCTCTTTGAGTCAGGAAACTGCTGTCAATTGGGATCTCAACTTTCATATTGAATTCTCTATTTCTATAGTCACAAACATTAGTATTTCTAATACTGTCAAATTTGTATTGATCTGTGCTGGTATTTTTATATACTTTTTCAAAATCATTAAAGATATTGAATACCAGTTTTCGATTATTGTTGTATGGTAAAATATCGTTATTTCCTCCCAAACAGCCTCTATACTTGGGAGAAGTTTTTAAAAAAACATATTTATATTTTTCAAAATCCATATCCCAGGATGAAATAATATTGAAATGATATTGATAGTTTTGGATCAGGTTTAACCCAACTAGTAGAAAACAAATAATTGCCAGCAACATCTTATAACGTCTTGATCGAAAGTGGTTGAGCATAATTGCAAGTAATAAACCAGCTATCCCATAGAATTCCACAAAGGGTCTCTGGCCAAATGATGGTCCAT
>JAIOTT010000274.1 GCA_021106655.1 Bacteroidales bacterium | reverse complement strand
GATTAACCACAAAGGATACACAAAGGATTGCACAAAGTACCACTAAGATTATTAATTAATCAGGTTAAAAATAGCATTATAAATATTTAAAAAATAACCCATTGAAATAGGTGTGAAACTTCAGTAAATTAAGAATTAATATGGAAAAAATTTTAGTAATAGGTGCTGCAGGCCAGATAGGGTCTGAGCTGACGATGGAAATAAGAAATACTTATGGGAATTCAAATGTTTATGCTACTGATATAAACACACCTCCACAGGATATTTTAGATAGCGGACCTTTTCAGATACTTGATGTGAAAGATGAAAAAGGTGTAGCTGAATTTATCCAAAAACATAAAATTACACAGGTGTATCAGTTAGCTGCGATATTATCAGGTAATGCTGAAAAAATACCTGTTAAAGCCTGGGACTTTAATATGAAAAGCCTTTTGTTCTTACTGGAATTAGCGAAGGAAGTGAAGTTAAACAAAATATTCTGGCCCAGTTCCATTGCTGTATTTGGCCCTACCTCCCCAAGGGAAGACACTCCACAATATTGTACAACTGAACCAAATACTGTTTATGGCATCAGTAAGCTTGCAGGAGAACGCTGGGCTGAGTATTATTACAATCGCTATGGTATTGATACCAGGAGTCTTCGTTATCCCGGATTAATAAGTTATAAAACTGAAGCAGGAGGAGGGACAACAGATTATGCTGTTGAAATTTATTATGAAGCAATTAAACAAGCGAAATATGAATGTTTCCTCAGCGCTGAAACAAGTTTACCAATGATGTTTATGCAGGATGCGATCAAAGCTACAGTCGATTTAATGGAAGCACCTTCATCTTCCCTTTCAGTTCGTTCAAGCTATAATGTTGCAGGATTCAGCATAAACCCTTCACAGTTTGCTGCTGAGATAAAAAATCATATTCCTGATTTTGAGATCTCTTTCAAGCCTGATTTTCGTCAGAAAATAGCTGACTCATGGCCTGCAAGCATTGATGATAGTGTTGCAAGGCGCGACTGGAATTTGAATTACAAATATGATCTGCCGACAATGACAGAGGTGATGTTACGTGAGGTTGGCAAAAAGCTGGCTAATTCCTAAAGTCCATACGCCGCAATGATCTCCTGCTTGCTTTTCCCGAGAATATCATACTTCTTTCCAACTTTTATGAAAGCCGCAAGAGCTTTATCAAGATGATGTATCTCATGTCCGGCGGATATCTGTGTTCTTATTCTTGCTGCTCCATTTGGTACAACAGGGAAAAAGAATCCAATAGCGTAGATACCTTCATCATAAAGATCTTTTGAGAAATCCTGAGCTAACTTGGCATTGAAGAGCATAACAGGAACTATTGGCGTATCACCATCTTTTAAAACAAAACCTGCTTCTGTCAGTCCTTTTCTCCAATATTCTGTAAGTTTTTCAAGCTTATCCCTGCGTTCGGTATTCGCTAAAAGAATATCCAGAACCTTAAGAACTCCCGACACAACCACAGGTGCAATAGTGTTAGAGAAAAGATAAGGACGTGCTTTTTGGCGACACATCTCAACGATCTCTTTCCTTCCTGAAACACATCCACCGGAAGCGCCACCGAGAGCCTTTCCAAAGGTGGTTGTTATGATGTCGATTTTTCCCATTACACCACACTTTTCATGTGTTCCTCTACCTGTAGTTCCGATAAATCCTGACGAGTGAGAGTCGTCAACAAACAGCATAGCATCATATTTTTCGCAAAGATCAACCATTTCATCAAGCTTTGCTGTATCGCCATCCATTGAAAAAACGCCGTCAGTGATAACAACCTTTAGTCTTTTATCAGCATGAAGTTGAAGCTTCTTCTCAAGATGATCCATATTGGAATGCTTGAAAGTATCATGCAATGCACCACAAAGACGCATTCCATCAATGATAGAAGCATGAACCAACCTGTCAGAGATCATAACGTCTTCATCTGTTAATATTGCTTCGAATACTCCAGCATTTGCATCCATACATGACGGAAAAAGTATTGTATCTTCAGTGCCAAGGAATTCCGTAACCTTATTCTCCAGCTCACGATGGATGTCCTGAGTTCCACAAATAAATCTTACAGAAGACATGCCATATCCTCTTGAATCGAGTCCTTCATGAGCTGCCTTAACAACATCGGGGTGACTTGAGAGTCCGAGGTAATTATTTGCACACATGTTGATCACCTTTTTAAGAGAAGATCCGGTTGGAAATTCCACTTCTATATCGGCAGCCTGTGAAGAATGAATAAATCTTTCCTGTTTAAATATTCCTGCATCCTGAATTCCTTTGAGTTGTTCCAGGTATGTTTCCCTGATTTTATTACTATATGCCATAATATTTTCTCCTGATTATTTTTTACCAACAAATTCATTAACGAGATCTACAATACTATTAACAGTATCAAAAGCTTCCGGAGATGCTTTATCATCAGGTATGGAAATTGCGTATTTCAATTCCAGGAACCTCTTCAATGAAACCATTGAAAAAGAATCAACTATACCACCTGAGATCAGAGGGGTATCATAGGTTAATACTTCGTCTTCATCTTCAAGATACTCTTCAATAACGTATTCCAAAATAATGTCTTTCATTTCTTCCATTTTTTCTGTTTTTTTTAATTAGTATTTTTTCTTTTCAAAATTATATTTTTACTAGATCATACGTGGTGCATCATCTTCCAGTGTGGATGTATCACCAATTTCCTCACCCCATTCTTTAGCATGAAGTAATCTTCTCATTATCTTTCCACTTCTTGTTTTTGGTAGTGTATCAAGATATTCAATCTCCTGTGGCATTGCAAGCGGAGATAGTTTTTTCCTGATAAAATTCATGATCTTTAATTCCAGTTCATCACTTGCTTCATAACCTTTATTTAGAGTTACAAAGGCTTTAACAACTTCCATGTTCACATCATCAGGCTTAGCCACGACAGCTGATTCAGCAACGGCTTCATGTTCAAGCAGAGCCGATTCAACTTCAAACGGACTAACAAGATGCCCACCTGTATTGATAACATCATCATCGCGGCCAACAAACCAATAATAGCCATCCATATCAATAGTTGAGCGGTCGCCGGACATGTACCAGCCATTTTTGAATTTTTTCTGATACGTCTCCTCGTTTCTCCAGTACATTCTCATCATTGCCGGCCAATCAGGTTTAAAGCCAATAAGTCCGGGTTTGTTTGGCTCATTTATTTCTTCAAAGGTATCAGGGTCAAGTATAACTCCTGTTATACCCGGGAATGTTTTACCCATAGATCCGGGTTTTACCTTCATCCCTGGGTAGTTAGATATCATCATCGATCCTGTTTCCGTTTGCCAGTAAGTATCATAAAATGGTAAGCCAAAAACTTTTTCTGACCATATTACAGCTTCAGCATTCAGAGGCTCACCAACACTTGCAAGATGCCTTAAGGAAGAAAGATCATGTTGAGTAACAACTTCATCACCGGCCTTCATGAGTGAACGAATAGCTGTGGGGGCTGAATACCACATGGAGATCTTATTTTTTTCAATGAATTTATACCATGGCTCAGCACCAAAACCTGTATCCAAAACACATTGTGTAATTCCAAGGCTCCATGGGCCAATAATTCCGTATGACGTACCTGTTACCCATCCCGGATCGGCAGTACACCAATAAATATCATTATCCTGAAGATCTAATACCCATTTTGTTGTAAGGTATTGTGATATTAAGGAATAATGAACATGCTTTACCCCTTTTGGTTGCCCTGTAGTTCCTGAAGTATAATGTAGTACAGATGGTGATTCAGCTTTGGTAGGGAATATTTCAAACTTTTCGACAGGAGCTGCTTCATCCATTGAAAAAACCATTTCCCTCTCTTTCAACTCTTTCTTACCATCATGGTCAACAATAATAATATGCTTCAGATATGGCATCTGATCTAATATCTTTCTAACTTTCCCAACATGTTTTCTTTGTGTGATAATAGCTGTTGTTTGGGCATTATCGAGCCTTACATGCAGTGATTCATCACCAAAGGCTGAAAATAATGGCTGTGCAACAGCACCGATCTTCAGGACACCAAGAAAACCAATATACAGTTCAGGGATCTTATCCATGAATAAACATACACGATCTTCATTTTTTATTCCCAATCCTTTAAGAAAATGGCCAATAGTATTACTTCTTACTCTAACATCATTGAAGGTATATCTTTTTTCAACACCACCCAGACCTTCCCAGATCAAAGCAAGTTTATTTGCCTTTCCCTGTTCACAGATCCTGTCAGAACAATACCAACCAATATTAAATGTGTCACCATCTTTATAGTCAAGCTCTTTTTCTGCAAGCGACCAGTCAAAGTTTTTTATTCTTTCATCATATGAACCAATGTTCGACATTTTTTCTCCTTTTATAAGTTTATATTTATTTTTCAAGTATCACAATTGCATTCACAATGTCCTTTAGATGTGATAAGGAGACGTGAATATTTATTACTTTCGTTTTATCAATAAATTCTTTTACTTTTCCACTAACTATAATTTCGGGTTTCCCAAGTTCATCATTTATTATTTCTATTTCCTTGAATGTCATACCATATCTCCACCCGGTCCCGAGAGCTTTAAAGAACGCTTCTTTTGCTGCATATCGTGCTGCAAAGTTTTCGGCTTTATTTTTTTTTGATTCGCAATATTCTATCTCCGATGAGGTAAATATATTATTTACAAATCCCTCATCCTTCAGCAATTGCTCCTTCACCCTGCTAACCTCAATTATATCTGTTCCTAATCCCGCAATCATAAATCTTAATTCTTTATTATCTCAAATCTCTTGATCTCATATCTCATATCTATTTCCTAAATCGCTCCCAGTTTTTTCCCTACTTTCACAAATTTCTCAATTGCCAGATCAATGTGTTTTGATGAATGTGCTGCACTTATCTGTACACGTATCCTTGATTTTCCTCTTGGGACAACGGGGAAATAGAACCCAATTACATAAATACCTTCGTCAAGCAATTCTTCAGCAAATAACTGTGATAGTTTTGCATCATCAGGGAGATGTCCCAGCATTATCGGAACTATTGGATGTGTACCAGGAACTATAGTAAATCCTGCTTCTTTCATTCCTTTCCTAAACCTCTTGGTATTCCATTCCAACTTTTTCTTTAAATCAGATGACTGACTCAGGATGTTCAGCACCTCAAGTGTGGCTCCTGCAATAGCCGGAGCAAGGGAGTTTGAGAAAAGATATGGCCTGGAGCGCTGTCTTAATAAGTCGATTATCTCATTTTTTCCGGAAACACAGCCACCTGAAGCACCACCTAAAGCCTTACCAAAAGTGGTAGTGATAATATCTACACGGCCCATTGCATTACAATATTCAAAACTACCTCTACCTGTTTCGCCAACAAAACCGGTGGCATGTGAATCATCAACCAACACCAAAGCATTATATTTATCAGCAAGATCACATATTTTATCAATCTGGGCAATAATACCATCCATTGAAAACACACCATCGGTAACAATCATTTTAAACCTGGCATTGCCAGCTTCAATTAGTCTTTCCTCCAGCTCTTCCATATTATTATTGCTATAGACAAAGCGTTTTGCTCTACAGAGCCTGACACCGTCGATTATAGAAGCATGATTTAATGCATCAGAGATAAGGACATCTTCAGGGCCCAGAAGAGGTTCAAATACTCCTCCATTTGCATCAAAAGCAGAGGAATATAAAATTGTATCTTCTGTACCAAGAAATTCACTTAGTTTCTTTTCAAGATCTTTATGAAGCTGCTGAGTTCCGCATATAAATCTTACAGATGCCATCCCAAAGCCCCACTTAAAAAAAGCAATATTTGCAGCAGCCATAACTCTTGGATCACAACAGAGGCCAAGATAGTTGTTTGCACAAAAATTAAGCACATCCAAACCTCTTACCGTTTTTATCTCAACACATTGTGAAGTGGTTAATATCCTTTCAACTTTGTAAAGGCCTTCTGCTTTGATTTTATCGAGTTCTTCCTGAAGGAAATTTTGGTATTCTCCGTACATAGGCTTTAGTGTATTTTTTTAGAGTGGTTTTGTTAAATTAGCTGCCTAAAATAAGTAAAAGTATTTAAGTGTGAAAGTTTTAACAGAATATTTTTAAAAGGCGAAAAAACTTCATAATTCATATTGTTTCAGTATGTTGGCAAGGAATAGAATATTTGTTTTCTTTTTGTAATTTTGGAGAAAGTATTTAGGCTGAATAATTCATATACTTTGTGAAACTTTGGTACGCCATGAAGCGTGTGTAAAATTAAATAAAAACCCGG
>JAIOTT010000326.1 GCA_021106655.1 Bacteroidales bacterium | reverse complement strand
TAGGCTCAAACTTGAAATTTGAAATTTGGGAAAAACTTTTTTTAACTGCCTAATTTCAAATATCCAATGTCTAATTTCTGAGCATGGATTTTTCTAAAAATTATAACCTGATTAATTCATAAGCTTTGTGGTACTTTGTGCAATCCTTTGTGTATCCTTTGTGGTTAATCTTTTTTTACCACGAAGTAACTCAAAGTACATCACGAAGTAACACAAAGAAAACCATAATATTATCACAATTTATTAATTATTCAGCATAAATAGCAGAAAATAAATTAACTACAAAAATATAAACACTTGAAAACAATGAAAACATCAGTAATCAAATGGCATTTTATCTTTATTCTTTCCTTTGCAATGATCTTCAATATTTCGATCTATGCTCAGCAACAGTTTCAATCAATAATCAAGGGTAGCAAAACCCCCAAATTCTCAGTCGTAGCATCATACACAATTCCCGGCAAAGCCTCCGGACTTGCCTTCGATGGGAACTTTCTATACTGCGGATTGTATTCTGCTCCTGGAGATGATAATATTATTTACCAGATAGATACTTCCAATGGAAGTTTTCAGCAGTATTGTATCGGCCCACATGAAAAAGCATATGGACTAACTTTTGATGGCATGAACTTCTGGACAACAGATCACGATATCACCAGCACACCTGCACAAGCAATTCAATTTGATATTACTGGGAACTTACTCGATACATTTGATCTCCCAACAACATATATGTCTGGAATTGCAGCTGATAATGATTATTTCTGGGTTGCTGCTTATTACAATCCTGACGGGGAAATTTATAAGGTAGATTCGGCAGGAAACATCCTCTCGCAATTTCCTTCTCCATATGCACAGCCCTGGGATCTTTGTGTCGAGAATGATAATTTGTGGATAGCTGATTATTATAATAACTCTATTGATAAGGTTGATACTTCAGGAAACTTGCTGGAAAGTCAAGCTTCTCTTGGCGACAGGCCTGCCGGTATAGTGTTTGACGGACTTTACCTGTGGTATTTAGCCGGACCTCTAAATGACAGCAGCTATCTTTTTAAAGTAGATCTTGGAATTGGCCCGGAGCCAATAATATATTTTCCTGTTGATAGTCATGATTTTGGTGATGTTTTATTAGGAGACTCAGCAATATGGAATGCCAAGGTTTTTAATATCGGATTTGCTGATCTCATAATTGACAACATAGTCTTTCAATTACCGGCCTCTCCGGTATATTTTTCCACTTCTCTACCATTCACAATAGTGCCCGGTGATTCTTCAT
This sequence comes from Bacteroidales bacterium, assembly GCA_021106655.1. Taxonomy (GTDB): domain Bacteria; phylum Bacteroidota; class Bacteroidia; order Bacteroidales; family SMBSF77; genus SMBSF77. The sequence goes on along the minus strand of JAIOTT010000326.1, from coordinate 1,248 downwards.
TAATTGAATTTATTTATAAGCCTGCTATATCCGGAATATTATCTGAGACGGCAAGTGTTTTTTCAAATACTCCAGGTGCCATCATCCCAGTACTATCATTTGCCGGAAACGGAACAACGGTTGGATTTGAAAATATTGATGAATTACAGGAATTTTCAATTTATCCTAATCCGTTTTCAGATAATACATTGATAAGTTTTAGCATTAATGAAACACGCCATGTTTCTGTTTGTATTTATAGTATTTTAGGAGAGATGGTCAGTGAACTAAAAAATGAATTTGTTGAAGCAGGAGATGTTAAAATATCCTGGGATGCAAGAAGTGGCAATGGAGTACGATTGCCTGCCGGAACATATTTTTGTATAATACAATCAGGCGATTTTTCTGTAAATAAAAAGTTGATACTACTTAATTAAGGTTAATATTCCGTACCTGACGGCACTTGATTTTGGTTTCGAAATTATTGATCTACCAATGTTACATCCCTAACGGGATTTGCAAATTCAAGCTGTATTATGAAAATGCAGGTATATTTTTTAATATTGAAAAAAATAATTATATTGTAATACAGAAACCAAATCTGGTAGAAAGCATATGTTAAAATAGAATAAATTCCGTAGGAATTAAATATTGGTTGAAGAGCCAGGCAAGTTAGAATAATAATCAAATTCCGTAGGAATTAAATATTGGCAGAATAACCGGGCAAGTTAGAATAAAAATAAAATTCCGTAGGAATTAAATATTGGTAGAAGAGACAGACATATTAGAATAAAAATAAAATTCCGTTAGGAATTAAATGTTGGTAGAAATATCAACAGTAACAAGAAATAAAGTTCCGTAGGAACGAAATATTTGATGAATGATATAATCAATTGGCACATAAAAAAACATTTTCCCAGCATATTCCTTTTTGGATTAACTGCCCTCTTTTTTATTACTGTGTTTTTTCTTCCCTCAATCTTAGATGAAAGCTATATCAATAAAGGAACTATCGAAAATTCCAAATATCACCCTTCTGAGATCCCTAACGACTGGCTGGCTCAACAACGTTGCTATCCATATCCTGAAATAAAACTTAAATCATATCTCCTGGGCATGAAACAGGCAGGAGCCATCCATGACCAATCAAAAGGAAGCAAGTTTTCCTGGCAAGCCAGTGGCCCTACCGTATCCCCTCTACCAACTAGGTCATAGAAAATTCTTTTAAAATATATTTCTTTGTGGTAATCTTGGGGGCTTACAGCTTTA
>JAIOTT010000320.1 GCA_021106655.1 Bacteroidales bacterium | reverse complement strand
TCAGGTCGTTAGGGTTCATGCCCCAGCGTAATGCAATTGCCACCAGCAACCTAAAAAGTATCGATCCCATTACAGCTCCTGAAATGATCAGCCCCAGACTTTTGACATTGATCAATGCTTCACCGATAATGACACTTGCCAGTCCCCAAACCACCATACCAATACCCATCTGTACATCAGCAAAGCCTTGGAATTGAGCAAGGAAAGCACCCGAAAGTGCAATTAATCCATTTGAAATTGCAAGCCCCAGTATGATCATAATTTTAGTATTAACACCCAATGCTCTTATCATTTGCTGATTATTACCGGTGGCCCTCATAGCAGTACCAATATTTGTCTTAAAAAAGAGATATAATACAACCCCAATTATCAGAATTACCAGAAACATAAACAGCAGTACCCAGAGATCTTGTGACGGTACACTCCACCCTGCAATATTGGTAGTTTCATTAAGTGGAGATATGAATTTTGAAAAGTCTTCAATATATGTGATAAGCGTTGTTTTTGAAAGTAATGGAATATTACTTCTTCCCATGACATGAAGGTTTACAGAGTATAGAGCTGTCATAACAAGTATTCCTGCAAGAAGTCCGTTTATCTTAAAATGAGTGTGCAAAACACCCGTTACTGCACCAGCTAAAAATCCTCCGGCAAAGGCTACGAGAGTTGCGATTAGTGGATGAACACCTGCGACAATAAGTGATGCAGCTATTGCAGCTCCGAAAGTGATAGATCCATCAGCGGTGATGTCAGGAAAGTTGAATATTTTAAAACTGATAAAAACACCTAGTGCCAGTAATGACAGGATAAGGCCGATAGTCAGTGCTCCGATTAATAAAGTCATATTATTCCTCCTGTATATTATTTAGTAATTGTCTATAATATCATGTATTTCAATACTTGCATGGAACATGGAGCATAGGGCTTGGCGTAACATCTTATTTATTAGTAAATTGTAAACTTTCTCCATGCTCTTTACTCTATGCTTTATGCCTTTTGCTTTTTATTAATAATTTGTACTTTATGGACAGACTCTTATTATTTCGGCATCCAGTGGCCCAACCCAACACCGGCCATGCACAAACTCACTTTCTCCAATACCTGTTATGTGTCTTTCGTCATTAATAAGATGTAATACTTGTTGTATCTTATCCGTTTCAAAAAGTGAAAATATGGTTTCGTTAAGATTTACTTGTTTTTTGCCTATTGGATGAAAATAGAAAACTGCTGTATGAAAGTGTCCCCAGATTTTTAGTTTCTCGGATAATGGACGTAGTATGTTCTTATACTCATCAGGTGGGTCTTTTACTGAAATTCCAACTGTAACAGTAAGCATATTGTTGAATTCCGGTTCAGTAGTAAAGTTCATATAATCCCTGATATCAGGAAATCTGAATGGTGAGTACCCTGGCTCTAGTTTTGTGGGAGGTTTTACAAATGAGGCTCCGATTATTCCTGATGTTTCTGATATCATTACATAGCCGGCAGTATCGAAATTTGAGAAACTACTAATGTCATTTATTAAATTACTGAAGGATATGCTTCCGCTTTCTGAATCAGGCTTAAAATGAAATAGTTCGGAAAACATTCCTTCAAAAATAATCCCATAAAGCATATTGATCTCAGGTATTAATTTGCCTGTTTTAAGTGTATAATCAGGAGTATTGGATCCGTCACTTGGAAGATATGCCAATGAATCACCAATACCGATAAATTCTCCAAAGCGCTTGCTGCAATCTTCAAAGTCGTGGCCAAAAGCCCCGAAACCAATACCATATTTATTCTCTGAGAATTTCTCTTTTCTAAGTTCTTTATCTGTGAAGTCAGAGCTGTGTACCTTTCCCGGGTTACCATGAAAGCGACATTTTAGTTTTGATCCCTCCTGAAGAATATATCTTGTATAGAGCATTCCGCTTTTCGACAAACTTTCTTCATCAGTTTCTTCATCTTCATGAACAGATACCTCATTACTAAGTAAATCATGGAGTCCAACCATTTCAAGAACCGATTTTGCCTCATCCGAAATACTTGATATAGTTAACTGACCACTAACTGTTTTTAACTGTTTATAATATTTTACAAGGATCCTGATCCCGGCTGAGCTTATATAATTGATCTCTTTAAGATTTAGTGATATATCATAATGCCCGGAACGTATCTCTACTTCTATTTTCTCGCTGAGCAATACTGAGCTATATGCATCCAGCCGTCCCTTTAGCTGAAGTTCCAGAATATTATCCCTGAATTCTTTTTTTATTTCTAATTTGTCGTTCATCTTTAGTATGTATAATAAAATCTGCTATATTTAATATGCTGTCAGGTATTGTAATATCATAAAAATCTGCAACATCCAGGTTTATGCTAATATTTGTTTTACTAATATATTCGAAAGGGATGTCAGCAGGTTTCTCACCCTTAAATATCCTGACAGCCAGTCTCACTGCATCTTTTCCACCTTCATAATAATCACGGCCTACTGCAGCCAGACCACCATCTTCAACCTGGTTAGTAGCAAAAGAAAAATAAGGAATTCTCTCTTTTCTAGCAATTGTAATTATTCTTGTATAAGTAGATGAAATCAGGTTGTCAGCCAGCTGGCAGAAAGCATCAATTTCCTTGCTTATTAAGGCTGAGGTGGCATCCTGAACTTCAATCGTTGAAAAAACCGGCATAGATTCAAGTATTAATCCATGCCTGGCAGCCGCTTTTGTAAGGTGTTTGTGGTACAGCACGGAATTTGCTTCACCCGGAGTATATAAGGTGCCAATTTTTTTTATATCGGGAATAATCTTTTTAAGAAGAAGCATCATTCCTTCAAAATCACTTAAAGTTGAAATGCCTGTTATGTTAGGAAGATGTTCTTCAAATGATGTTCCGCCTCCTGCATCCACAGGATCACCAACTGTAGTAAATACAATATTTACATCTTTGACTTTTTTTATTATTGCCTGAAAAGTAGGAGTAGAGGTCAGAAATATCAGATCATAATTCATTGATTTAACAGCATCAACAATGCTATTCAATGTTCCTATGTCGCCCTGGGCATTATATACCATGAAATCAAAATCGACATCTCTTTCCAGGCCATGTTCAAAAAGTCCATCAAGAAATCCATCCATACTTTCTTCAGATAATGGTGCATCAACATATTGGACAAGGGCAAAATTCATCTTTTTTGCAAAGGTGATCTTCTGCTGGCTTCCTGCCATAAAATCACTCATCTTTTTTGTTATATCAATTCCAAGTTTTTTTGCAATATCCATATTTATGCTGCCACTTTCAATACCAACATTTTGTATTGGAATATTTGAGGGATTTTCTCCCAATAGAACTCTTGCAACAAGGGGTGCGGTTTTATAACCTGTGAAGTACCATCCTAAACCGATAGCTGCAAATGCTCCATGATCCAGGCATGAAATAGTGTTCAGCACTAGAGGCATCTTTGCTTTTTGGGTAATTTTTATTATTCCGTCAATTGATTGAATAGCAGTATTATCTTCTGAGACCCATAAAACCTGAATATCTCTTGATATTATTGCCTGGGTGGCCTGAAAGGCTTCATTAGAATTTGTGATAGTCATTTCTTCAAGACCCAGATTATGATCTTTGCATATTTCACGCGCAACTTCAGCTACCTTTCTTGAATTTGCTTCAGAAGAGTTATATATCGTCCCTATAGTTTTTACATCAGGAAATGCGATTTTAATAAACTCGATTGTTTTTTCAACAGGGGGGAAAGAGCCTATTCCTGTTAAATTCGGAAGATGGTCTTCAAAGCTTTTTCCTATTCCGGCTGCAATAGGATCGCTGACGTAAGTAAAAACAATAGGTTTGTTTTTAATAATATGACCAGCTGCTGTTAAACATGGTGTAGAAGTGGTGATAATAAGGTCAACATCAGAATTATCCAGATTTTGCAGGATTGTAGGAATATTAATGATCTCAGCATTTGCATGAGAAAAAATTACATTAAGGTTACTGTCTTTTACAAAGCCATGTTCACTTAATCCTTCAAACAAACCTCTAAGTAAATTATCATGCGCCTCTTCGGGAGCAAAATAAACCAGGCCGACTTTATAAGTTTTTCCCGGTTCAGCTTTTATTTCATAGCTATCTTCTTCCATGAATATAACTTTCCTGTCTTTTCCTTTATTCCTGTTATTAAGGTCGGAATAAAGTAGAAGAGCGGCTATTATTGCTATCAAGCCGAGGCCTTTGAAGAGTGGTTTTATGTTTGATTTCATGAAAATTACAAATTACGGATTATGAATTACGGATTATATTTACTCAATACTTGATACTCAATACTAATTCGTGATAAATTTACATAAAAATCTTTAAACACATAATTAGCCGAAAGCTTGAAGCCAGAAGCCAGAAGTCGAAAAAGACTTGAGCGATTTAAGCGAAGAGGCGACTTAAGCAAACTTAAAAACAATGTAACAATTTAGCAATTTTTTTTATGTCAAATGTTAGATGTAGGATGTCAAATGTTAAATATATCTTTAAATAATTGTCGCATTAGCATATTAGCAAATTAACACATTACCATCATTCCAATATTTCATTTTTCCATTGTACCATTGTATCTTTGTATAATTGAATAATTATTACTTACCCTTTTTAATATCTTTTTGTTTCTTTTCTTTAGATATTTCTGTTGTTGATGCTTCTGCAAGCATATTAAGAACTAATTCCAGATTACTCATATGGTCTCGAAGGTTTTCTTTTTTAAGATCTTTAAATTTTTTATAATCTTTATTAGAAAAACCTGACCATGCTTTTGTTATTTCATCTGTTAAAATTGCATATTCCAATCCCTTCTTAACTCCTCGCAAATCCCATTCATCAGTTAAATCTTTACGAACTTCGATGCTTTTAAGTCTTTGGTTTATCCAGTTTTTCGAATAGCCTTTTTTAAGATAAGTCTCCATTGCTCTATCAAAGGATAATTCAGGATTCTCTGTTTCTTCAATTCGTTCATAACCAACTTTCGCTAACCACATTTTAAAAGGTTCTGCTTTAGGAGATGGGATTGACTGAATCAGTCGTAGTATCTGCTCTGTGTCAGCCACATCTGTAAATCGCATTTTACCATCACTAGCTACAAGTTTCAAACGGTTACAATTTGTAACCGTTTCGTTTCCTTCTTTTGAAAGTCTGTGTTTTAACACTTTCCAATAATTTCTTGCTCCTTGGAAATCTTTTTGTTCAGTTAATATTGCTATAACATCAACAATAGAAAAATACCATACCTCCTGTTTATCATCCCAATGAACCCTAACTTGCCTGTCGTTAAACAGTTTTATTGAATTTTCTTTATTCATTTCATTTAGATTATCACATTTCTTTAGTATCGAGTATTGCGTATCAAGTATCAAGTATAAAAAAACTCATATCTCATGTCAATCAACACTCAATAAGCTTTTATCTCACAATCTCATGTCTATCTTTTTCAAATTTTCAAATTATCATATTTCATCGGTATTCCATCATTCCACCATTCCATTCTTCCATTGTACCATTGTATCTTTGTATAATTGTATAATTGTATAATTATTACTTTGTCTGTTTCCTCTGTTTTTTTTCTAAGTGATCATTGGTAGCCTACTCGATTAGCCACTGGTTTTAGTTAGGATGATTCATCCTCCTTTTTAACCACAGACCGAATTTTAGTCCAGATTATTAATATTCCGATCAAACTTATAACCTCAAAAGGTA
>JAIOTT010000491.1 GCA_021106655.1 Bacteroidales bacterium | reverse complement strand
ATTTGGTATATTGATATATGGATTAGTATTGGTTATCAGCCAACCTTCCGTTGAAAGCCATGGCAGATAGCGCAATGATTCCATTGGTTCAACAGAGATGATCAGATCAGCTTTTCCCTTAGGTATCAGGTCGGAGGCAATCTCTTTATCTGATAGTCGTAAATTTGACTGAACATCACCACCCCTCTGGCTCATGCCATGAACTTCTGCCTGTTTAAGAAACAAGCCGGTATTCACAGCTGCATATCCAATAATGGCTGCAATCGATAGTATCCCCTGCCCTCCAACACCTGCTAATATTATATCCTTTTTCATGTGTTTATATTTTTGTTTTAATTTATTTTCTGCCACTTACAATTTCATTATATAATATTTGTCGTATGAACTGATGGGTTAACCCGTAATTTTCTATTCGCTATTTATTTTATACGTTTTATTTTTCTTTTATAAGTATGAATACAATCTCTCTGTGGAATAATAACAGAAACACCATCGTATTCCAATTCTTCCTTCATCACTCTCACATTCTCCTCATGATTTTTTGGCAGAGGTATCATTACTCTCAAATGCTCTTCACTAACTCCCAGTCCTTTGCAAATATTCTCAATTTTATCAGTACCTGAAGAGTCTTGCCCACCAGTCATAGCAGTAGTGGAATTATCTGATATAATAACAGTAACATTTGCACCATCGTTAATTGCATCCAGCAAACCGGTTATACCTGAATGAGTAAATGTTGAATCTCCAATAACTGCAACGGCAGGTGACAAACCTGCACTAGCAGCACCAACTGCCATTGTGATTGATGCTCCCATATCAACACATGAATTTATTGCATTGAAAGGCGGAAGAGCTCCTAATGTATAACACCCAATATCTGAAAACACACGGCCTTCAGAATATGGTTTGAGTGCTTCAATCAGGGAATTATACATATCAATATGCCCACAACCTTTACATAGTGATGGTGGCCTGGGTGCGACAATCTCAGGAGCATCATTTCCATAAGATTCTTTAATTCCCAAGGCATTAGCAATTATATTAGGATTCAATTCACCATCTCTTGGAATGCTACCATCCAGCCGTCCATTTATCTCTTTCCCTATATTAAGAAAACCCTTGAGCATATCTTCAATAACCGGAGCGCCATCTTCCAAAACTAAAAGAGTGTCACATTCATTATAAAATTTTTCAATCAATTTTCGGGGTAATGGACATTGAGTAAGTTTCAGAACTGGAAAAGGTAGTTTACGGTCAGGATAATTTTCCATAAGATAATTATAGGCTATTCCTGAAGTTATAATACCAAGCGACTTATCATCTGCTTCAAAGTATTTGTTGTAGCCCGATTCTTCAGATTCCTTTTCAAACAAAACCTGATTTTTTAACAATAACTTATATCTTTTGCGTGCAATTGCAGGTAAGAGCACAAACTGCCGTTTATTCTCGGGTAAATTCAGGCTATTCTGTCCAAGAGAAAATTTTCTTTCTATTCCTGACCTGGAATGAGCCAGGCGGGTGGTTATCCTCATCAGAACAGGAATACTGTATTTCTCTGAAATCTCAAAGCCATATTGAACCATGTCATAAGCCTCTTGCTGGTTTGATGGTTCAAGAATTGGTATCATTGCAAATTTACCAAAAAACCTTGAATCCTGCTCATTTTGTGAAGAATGCATTGAAGGATCATCGGCAGCAACAACAATCAAGCCTCCATTAGCTCCGGTGATTGCTGAATTGACAAATGCATCAGCAGCAACATTTAAACCTACGTGTTTCATACATACCATTGCACGTTTCCCAGCATATGACATACCAAGGGCTGCTTCCATGGCAGTCTTCTCATTAGCCGACCATGCTGATCTTATATTCTTTTCTTTTGCTTCTGATGAGTTTTGTACATATTCAGTGATTTCTGTGGAAGGAGTTCCTGGATAAGCATAGATCCCTGTTATACCTGCATCTATCGCTCCCTGAGCTATTGCTTCAGCGCCTAATAAAAGTAACTTTTGCATTGTGAAATTATAGTTTATATTATTTGTTTAATTTTACTCTGTTTTCTGCTACAAATCTATAAATTTTTTATATAAAAACCTTGCTTAATATTTAAAATAAAGTAAACAATGAACTTTCTTGCTCATATATATCTATCCGGAAATAATGAAGATTTAATATTCGGTAATTTTATTGCTGATGCTGTTAAAGGTAAGGCTGTTGAAAATTATCGTATAAGCATTCAAGAAGGTATAAGACTGCATAGAGATATTGATAACTTTACTGATAAGCACCACATTTTCAAGAAAAGCCGACAGCGATTAATGGATAAATATCATAAATTTTCAGGAGTGATAGTAGATATGTATTATGATCATTTTCTGGCAGCAAACTGGCAGGAATATTCCACAGAAAATCTTGATATTTTTGTTGACAATGCATATAAGATCCTGAAAAGAAATTTTTTTCTACTACCTCCCAGATATAAGATGATACTTCCATTTATGATCAGTTCTAACTGGCTTGTAAATTATGCACAATTCAACCGTTTGCAAAATAATTTCGAACGAATGGCCAAAAGAACCACTTTTGAATCCGGTATGGAGAATGCGGTGTTTGATCTAAAGAAAGATTATAATCAATACAATCAAGAGTTTAGAGAATTTTTTCCTGAGATAATTCGTTTTGTAAACGAAAAATGGGATATAAAAATTTAACAATTTCTTAGGAGTAAACCGTTACTACCAATCTTCTTCCACCTCCATGGTTTCTAAACTCACAGAGATAAATTCCCTGCCACGTTCCTAAATTCAGTCTTCCATCATTTATAGGTATAGTTAAAGATGGTCCGATTAGTGATGATTTTATATGAGCAGGCATATCGTCTTTTCCTTCCATAGTATGGCTGTATAATGAAAGATCTTCAGGAACAAGATAATCCATAAATACTTCCAGGTCAATTCTGGCAGTAGGATCTGCATTTTCATTAATAGCAAGGCCCGCTGATGTATGTTGTATAAAAACATTTAACAATCCTGCTTCAGGAAGAAGAGGCAGGTTTTTTTCGATAATATTTGTTATCAGGTGGAACCCTCTCTTAAAAGGAGGTAATTTTATTTCTATTTGTCTGATCATGACATAATTGTTTCAGGTTTGGGTTTCGGGTTTCGGGTTGCGAGTTACGGGTTGCGAGTTACGGGTTGCGGTTTGAAAAAATCGCTACTCGTTTGTTCGATTATTCGATTGTTCAATGTGCTGGTTTCAGGTTTGGGTTTCAGTATCTGTTTACTGTTTACTGTTCACTGATTACTGTTTACTGTTTACTGTTAATTGTTAAAAAAAACGCCTGCCTGAATAGATCAGACAGGCGATATTTTAATGAAATAATCGAAAACTCCGGATTTATTTCTTTTTGCTAACGAGATCCTCAAGCATAGCTGTGGTTAATGATTTCGGTCTCTCCAACGGGAAGCCAAGAGCACGGTCCCAGATAATGTTAGCTGTAATTCCGATTGCCCGTCCAATTCCAAATAATACTGTATAAAAATCATATTCAGTAACACCATAGTGCCATTGTACCACACCTGACTGAGCATCAACATTTGGCCATGGATTTTTTGCCTTTCCATGTTCTTTCAGGATTGGAGGAACTACTTTATAAAGCAGATCAACATATTTAAAGATCTTATCATTCTTCAGGTGCTTTAAGCTGAATTCTCTTTGAAGTTTGTAACGTGGGTCGGTTTTACGAAGTACAGCATGACCAAACCCGGGAATAACCTGTCCGGAATGTAATGTGTCCCAGACAAATTGTTTCATTTCATCCTCTGTAGGAGTCTTCCCACCCATTTTATCCATAACCTCCTGTAACCATCTTAATACTTCCTGACTGGCAAGTCCATGGAGAGGCCCTGCTAAACCGTTGATCATTGCAGAAATAGAAAGATAAATTCCTGAGAGGGAGCTTGCCACCAGATGGCCTGTATGTGCACTGATATTACCACTTTCATGATCAGCATGAATAATAAAATGCATTCGGGCTACATCATCATAGGGTTTCTCTTTACCCATCATACTAGCAAAATTAGCACCAAAATCCAGGTTTGGATTTGACTGAATGCGTTTGCCGCCCTGATAAAGTTTCGAATAAATGTAAGTTGCAACTTCAGGTAGTTTTGCAATAAGATTCAGGGAGTCTTCAAACATCGGATCCCAGTAATCATATTTAGGTAAACCTGCATTATATTTTCTGGCAAAAGTCGATTCTCTTTGCATTGCAAGAATTGCAGCGGAGAACATTGCCATAGGGTGACTGACAGTTGGGAATGCATCTAAAACTTCATATACATAGCGAGGCAGTATCCTTCTTTTACTTAACTCATCAACAACACATGCTACATTGCTTTCATTTGGAATATCACCAGTATATAAAAGATAAATAAGCCCTTCAACATAAGGCATTTCACTATTCGGAGGTTTTGGTAATTGCTTAAAAACCTCAGGTAAAGTATGACCTCTGTATCTGATTCCCTCATTAGGATCCAGATAAGAAATATCAGTTAGAAGGCATTTTATTCCTCGCATTCCTCCAATTATCTGTGATACTGTAACCTGATCGATCACAACATCTCCAGATTCTTTCATTAATTTCTGAATTCTTGGGCGATGCTCCTCAATTTTTTCAAATAATTTCTGTTTTAGTGTTCCCATGTCTTTGTGTTTTTATAATTGTTAGAAATATAGTTATTTATGCTTTTTCAAAACATCCGGATTACCCAAATTGTGAATGCAATCAGTCAAACCTTCGTGTCAACGAAAGGTTTATATTATGACAATTCTGCTTTTAGGTTCTCATCAAGTGCTGATAAAAAATCTTCTGTTGTAAGATAATGCTCAGGTTTTAATTTATTACCATGTATTGTAAGAGCAAGATCCTTGGTCATTTTTCCTGACTCAACAGTTTCTACACAAACTCTCTCAAGAGTTTCACAGAAATTGATCAATTCAGCATTATTATCAAGTTTCCCTCTATGTGCCAATCCCCTTGTCCATGCAAAAATTGAAGCAATGGGGTTTGTAGATGTTGGGTTTCCTTTCTGATGTTGACGGAAATGACGTGTAACCGTACCATGAGCAGCTTCAGCTTCTACAGTTTTTCCGTCCGGAGCTACAAGAACAGAGGTCATAAGCCCGAGTGAACCAAAACCCTGTGCAAGTGTATCAGATTGAACATCTCCATCATAATTTTTACATGCCCATACAAATGCACCTTCCCATTTTAATGCCTGAGCAACCATATCATCAATAAGGCGATGTTCATAGGTAATTCCTGCCTCATCAAATTTTTCTTTGTAATCAGACTGAAATATCTCTTCAAAAATATCTTTAAAACGCCCGTCATATTTCTTAAGTATGGTGTTTTTAGTCGATAGATATAATGGCCACTTTTTCATTAAAGCCTGGTTAAAACATGCATGTGCAAAGCCTCTTATGGATTCATCTGTATTATACATTGCCATTGCAATGCCGTCTCCGTCAAAATCATTTACATCATATTCTGATACTTCACCTCCATTGTCAGGTGTGAATTTAATAGTAAGTTTACCTTTTCCTTTAGTAACAAAATCTGTTGCTCTGTATTGGTCACCATAAGCATGACGGCCAATACATATAGGCTTGATCCAACCTGGAATTAGCCTTGGAACATTATTTGTAAGTATTGGTTCTCTGAATACTGTCCCGCCAAGAATATTTCTTATTGTACCATTGGGAGATCTATACATTTTCTTTAGTCCAAATTCCTCTACCCGCATTTCATCAGGGGTAATTGTCGCACATTTTATTCCAACATTATACTTTTGAATAGCATTTGCTGCATCAACTGTTACCTGATCATTTGTTTCATCACGATACTCCATCCCAAGATCATAATACTTGATGTCCAGATCAAGATATGGTAATATCAACTTTTCTTTAATAAATTGCCAGATAACTCTTGTCATTTCATCACCATCAAGATCAACAATGGGGTTATTTACTTTAATTTTTGAAATCATTTTTGTTTTTACTTTTTTTTATTTTTAATAAGATTTATTTAAAATTATGTATATCAATGCCAAAGATACAAAAAATAATTTTATCTGCATCACTAAAACATGTTGATAAAAGTACTAATTTTATTTATATTATGCAACAAAATAATAACTCTTTTGATAATAAATTTTCCAAGCAACAAACCACTAAAATATTTTTTTTCCATTGGATAAAGAAATAAAATTGAAATCGATTAATATCGAATGTCCTTATCAGAAACATATTCACACGTTACATATAAAACTTTTCTTTTTATTAATCATAAAGTTTTATTACCTTTACTCTCTGAAAAAGAGCTAAATGTTTTCTTAAAATTTCTTAAAAAGCTTAAACAAAAGCAACTATTTAATGACCATTTGTGTCTGCTTATTAGAAGTGTATCTATTTATTATTTTTTCCGTAGAAGATTGGATACAACAAAATTGCTTAACATTTTTATTGGGGTATATGGCATTCAATTTCAAGAATAAACTTATTAAAAGTATTTTAATAGTTTTAGTTTTTTCATTTTCCAGGTTCAGGGCAAGGCACAACTTGTTGTAAATTCTGCCATGACACCGCAGGAACTTGTTGAAAATATATTACTGGGAACAGGAGTAACTGTGTATAATATTACATATTCCGGTACTATTAACGCACGCGGTCATTTCTCAGGAAATACTAATCTTGGTTTACAAAGTGGGGTATTGCTTACAAGTGGCGAAGTAGATGTAGCTGTTGGTCCTAATAACTCAGGTAGCGATGGTGTGAATAATCAAATAAATGGCGATCCCGACCTGACAGCGATCTCTTCATTATATTCACCTTCAGGTAACCCGATTGACACCTGGGACGCTTGCGTACTTGAATTTGATTTCATTCCTCAATCGGACACTATCAAGTTCAGATATGTTTTTGCTTCAGAAGAATACCATGAATATTCAAATTCCACTGTAAATGATGTCTTTGCTTTTTTCATAAGCGGCCCTGGGATAACAGGTCCCTATTCCAGCCCTCCGGCTTTTCCAGGTGGATCAATGAATATTGCATTAATCCCGGGAACAACGACGGGTGTTTCAATTAATACAGTCAATAATGGAACAAGCAATACCGGCCCATGCCTGAATTGTCAATATTTTCTTCATAATAGCCAGAATTCAATTCAATATGATGCATGGACAACCATCTTAACTGCCACAGCCGTTGTTATCCCTTGTATTACTTATCATATTAAACTCGCTATCGCAGATGGAGGTGACCATATCTTTGATTCAGGAGTTTTCCTGGAGGAAAACAGCTTCTCAGCAGATGCAATTGAAATTGAGACCACATATACTAATCCTCATATCGACACTAATGCAATTGAAGGATGTAATAATGCAATAATAAGCTTTGTTTTACCAAAGCCATCACAATCAGGATATATTATTCCAATAGTTATCGGTGGAACAGCCCCTAATAACGGATCTGATTATCCTGTTGTAACAACAAATGTCTTTATCCCTGCCGGACAGGATTCTACAGCTATTGAAATAATACCCTATTATGACAGTATTCAGGAAGGCACTGAATATGTGCAAATAATTTATCCTAAATCCATTTGCCTCACTGATTACGACACCATTATCATACAAATCAGGGATAATATGCCTATGATGCCTGTGGCCTCAAATGATACTTCAATTATTTGTGGAGATACGGCCAATCTAATTGTTGTTGACTCAGGCGGAATTGCTCCCTATACATATACATGGAGTACAGGAGATACTGTTCCTTCAATATTTGTGAGCCCTACAATAATGACCGATTTTTATATTAACGTTACTGATGTTTGTGATACATCATATACTGATACTGTCAGAGTGTCGATAATTGTTCCGCATTTTGCCAATGCCGGAAATGACACTTCAATATGCTTCGGAGAATCTGTTAATTTATCCGCTTCAGGAGGAAACGCATATCTTTGGAGTACGGGAGATATTACTCCCTCTATCATGGTCACTCCAATGGATACAACAATTTATTATGTTACTGTAACGCAGGTTTGTTCAGATATTGATACTGTTATTGTTAATGTGAATCCTTTACCTCTGGTTATTGCTACCAGCAATAACGATTCTATCTGCATTGGCGACTCTACAATACTAGATGTTAGTGGCGCCTATACATATCTCTGGTCTTCAGATCCTCCTGACCCAACACTTGTAGGACAAGTAACTTTTCCAAATCCTGTCACAAAGCCAATGTTAAATACTATTTATTATGTAACGGGAACTGACATTAATGGATGCATAGATACTTCGATGACAGAAATATTTATCAACCCAATACCTTCATCAGCATTCTCTGTCTCGAATAAATCTCTTTGCGAGGGAGAGAATACAAGTATTACTTTCACAGGAATGGCATCAAGCGATGCTGTTTTTAACTGGGATTTCAGCAATGGAGTATTCACCGGTTCAGGTGAAGGACCTTATGAAGTTTTCTGGGTCACTACCGGAGTGTACCTCATAAGGCTGCAAGTATCTGATAAAGGCTGTCTTAGCCCTATATCAACTGATACAGTTATGGTTCACCCACTACCTGTTGTTGACTTTTCTGCAGATATAACTGAAGGTTGCCCCCCACTCAAAGTCAATTTTACTGATAATTCGACAAATGTTATATCAACAGCTACTTTCATCTGGGAATTTGGCGATGGTGCTAAATCCCTCGAAAAAGATCCGGAATATTTTTATTTCAATCCCGGAACATATAGTATCACACATACTGTTATTAATCAGGATGGCTGCATTGGGACTCATACTATTGATGATATGATCACTGTTTATCCGGTCCCTAAGGCAGGATTTTACACAGAACCTGATGAGGTTTCCATTTTTTATCCATTGATAAATTTTTATGACGACTCTGAAGGTGACGGATTAACTTATCTTTGGGATCTTGGTGATGGACATTCTTCTACTCTCACTGAGTTTATCCATACTTATAGTGATACAGGAACATATATTATTAGCCTGAAAGTAATAAACTCATACGGCTGTGTTGATTCCATAACAGGTAAAATTGAGGTAAGACCAGATTATACTATTTATCTTCCCAATGCATTTACTCCAAATGCAGATGGAAGGAATGATATTTTTAGAGCTTTTAGTGTTAATATACTTGAATTTGATTTAAGTATATTTAATCGTTGGGGACTTAAACTTTTTCAAACCCATGATCAGGAAGATGGTTGGGATGGGTATTATAAAGGTAAGATCGCTCCTGTCGATACTTATGTTTATGTCCTCTATTACAGGGATGCATTAGGAAATTATCACCACAAATACGGCCATTTTTTACTTGTTCGATAAACCCCTAATAAAAATGGAAAAGAGCCGCTGCCACCCATACAGTAGGCTCTTTTTTTTATGCACAAACCTCTAAATAGAGTCTGTCTGTAAAGTCAAGATTATTATTATTAATGCATAGAGCACAGGGCAAAGGTGTTTTTAAATTTCTAATTGCTCTAATGTCAAATTTCTAATTAATAAACAATTCACAATACTCAATGAACAAAAAAGTAATCAAAAAAAAAGAAAAAAACTTGCATTACAACATAGAAGAGCAATGAGGGCAATTAGACATTTTTGGTTCGTCAGATCATTAGCATCGTATCGTGGACGCTACGATGAACAGTGACAATATAAATTCAAATATTAATATCCAAAATAAAAATTAGTAGGATTTAGTGTTTTTGAATTTTAGTGGCAAATTTTATTACTTTTGACCTGAAAAAAAATTAGCTTTTAGCACAAGGATGAAAAAGATCAGATTAGCAATTAATGGGTTTGGACGTATTGGAAGGATCACCTTCAGATCACTCATCAGCAACAAAAATATTGAGGTCATTGCAATAAATGACATAACAGATGCCAAAACTCTGGCACATCTTTTAAAATATGATTCCGTTCAGGGTAGATTTCCCGGCAATGTTGAGGTTAATAATAGTCATATGACAGTGAACGGGAAACGTATAAAAGTTTTATCAAGAAAGGATCCTGAAAAGTTACCATGGAAAGACCTGAATATTGATATTGTTATTGAATCGACAGGGAAATTTATAAGTAAAGCCACAGCTAATAAACATATTATTGCAGGAGCCAAAAGAGTTATTATTTCAGCTCCGGCAAAAGGAGAGTCAAAACATATCAAGTACATTGTTCTTGGCATCAACGATCACATTATAAGTGAGGACGACCTTATAATTTCCAATTCATCCTGCACAACAAACT